>NZ_JAMYOT010000039.1:0-47088 GCF_040320005.1 Mesorhizobium sp. M0816
TCGCGCATTTCGAGATCGTCATCCGCCAGTTGGCCGTCGCCTGCTTCTGCACCGGCTCGGCTGATCTGGCGGCGTTGCGTCAGGCGCGCTTGTTGCCCTCGGCACATCTGCCCGCCGGTTGATGGAACTGAC
This sequence comes from Mesorhizobium sp. M0816, assembly GCF_040320005.1. Classification (NCBI taxonomy): domain Bacteria; kingdom Pseudomonadati; phylum Pseudomonadota; class Alphaproteobacteria; order Hyphomicrobiales; family Phyllobacteriaceae; genus Mesorhizobium; species Mesorhizobium sp. M0816. Next base: position 133 of record NZ_JAMYOT010000039.1, read on the forward strand.
GGCGCGGTTAGGAAGCATGCTGCCCTACCGGCAGGCGGCGAAGGTGCTGGCCGATTTCCTGCCCACTGAACCAACTGGACGCATGCTACTCAGTCGTCGGGAAACGTATGGTCAAGAAGCAGCAGATGCGCTGGTCGGTTCACGGTGCGCATATGCTCATGCAGTCGGCGATCTGCTGCATGGGCTGGATCGCTGTTCCGCGCGCTTGTCGGGACGGAGGGCGGCTGGCGCTCCTACCTGCCGCTGGTGATGACGCCGCTCGGCTTCGTACTCTGCGCCTGGCTTGCACATGCGTTCTTTCCGGGCTCGCAAGGCAGCGGCATCCCGCAGGCGATCGCCGCCCGACGTGATGAAGACGGCCGCAGCCGGATCCTGTCGTTGCGGCTGGTCATGGGCAAGATCGCGCTGACGGTGGTCGGCCTGTTTTGCGGGGCCTCGATCGGCCGCGAGGGGCCGACGGTGCAGGTCGGCGCCTCACTGATGCTGCAGGCAGCGCGCTGGGGCGGCATGGCGCAGGCACGAGGCCTGATCCTGGCCGGCTCGGCCGCCGGTATCGCGGCCGCGTTCAACACACCGCTTGCCGGAATCGTGTTTGCGATCGAAGAGGTGGGGCGCACCCACGAGGCTCGCACCAACGGGCTGGTCCTGACCGCGGTAATCCTTGCCGGCCTTGCCTCTCTGGGTCTCATCGGCAACTACACCTATTTTGGCGTAGCGAAAGACACGGTGGCCTTCGGCGGAGACTGGCCACTGGTGATTGCCTGTGGCGTCATTGGCGGCGGGTTCGGTGCGCTGTTCTCGCTACTGGCGTTGCGGATCACACGGCGCATTCGGCGCTGTTGCCTTTTCCTCACGCGCCCTTCCGTCTTCCCGCACAATGTGACCCGGAGACATTCCGTTTAAATGCTGCCGACCTTTTCAATGCGATTAACGAAGGGCATGTCGCTGTCGACATCGGCGCGCGCTTTCCCCTCAACGACATTGTTGAGGCGCACCGCGCGGCCGAAGCGCGCAAGGTAGCTGGCGCCATCGTGATGGACGCGTAGCTATCGCGCGCAAGCTTCGAGGTATGCGACCGCAGATATTTTGCAGAACGACCGCAATATCCTGCCACGCAGTCGTTCCCGTTATTCGTCTTGGGATACCGTTTCGACCGACCACCGTGTGACAACCACCGAATGGCGGTTATCAGTTTCAACCGCGTCATCTGCAGCAAATCCGTTTCGGAGTCACGGCACTCTGACCGGCGGCTCCATGAGTTGACGCTTCTCCGTCATGCCACGCCGAATCTCTTCGTGATTTCGCTGGTGTCAAACAGCCGACACGTGCCGGTGATACGTATCGCTCGAGTTTTCACGGAGGTCTCAAGATGCTGCACGTCGACCCTAATATGCCGGCGACGGTTCTCACACTTTCCCCTAATCACGGCAACAAAACTGTGACGACGCGCGTCCGCGGCACGAGTCTCAAGAATGCCGTCCGGTTCGTCATGGAACGCCTGCCAAACGTGGAAAGATCACGGTCTCTTATCCGGACAGCGACGCATTCACTCTATTTTGCGGAGATTGAAGCGCTCAACAGGCGACCGGAATTTCTCGATGAAGACGCTGGCCAGACATCGGCGAGGATGGGGGCGCCAATACTAGTCATTGCTTCTCCTTTGAGAGAGGCTGCAGAAAGGTTGAAACCGGGCATTCCCCTGGTCCATAGTTACACCAAGCCGGCCTTGCGAAGCCCGTCCACCACCAACTCGAAATCCTCGGGGTTCTGGTTGGGCAACACTTTGCAACGGTGTTCCAGGGAGTAGTCGGGGATTGACCCGTAACACCTCCTGCCAAGCCGCGCGGGCCTCGCCGAAACGGCCCAGATGGCCGTAACTGGAGGCCAGAAGCGCGAGAGACGTCGGTAACGGGATTGCGGGTCAGCCGCTGCTTCAGCAAGCCAACCGCCTGTTCGTACCTTCCCAGTTGAAACGAGACATAGCGCCGCGCCGGAAGATCGCGCTTTTGCCAACGATCGTATTCGGCATTCCACTGTGCCGTCACCCGCGTGATCACCGAAGGTGACAGGTTCGGCGCCTCCTTGCCCAAGAGGGCCGCCAGAGCGTCCTGAAAATCCCCTGTCGAAACGCCGCAATCCTTGCGCAAACCGGCATCGAGGTGAAGTTGCCCCATCTGGGTCGGTACTCCGGTCGCCTACCTGCGCCAGCTCCCGGCCCCGCTCGCCGGCATCAATCTGCAGTATGGCCTGACCTCGCACCGGGCCGAGCAGGTGAAGACGCTGGAGATCGAGGACGGCCGCGTCGAACTGCGCGCCGTCACCGGTCCGGACTATGGTCGCATCTTCGACCATGAGCCCCACAAACAAGACAAAAAGAACGCGGATCCCTGCGTGAAGGCGCCACACGCCTATCTTCGCGGCGAGGCGGCCGCCACTCAGCCAGCCTCCAATACCAACGAGCTTGTTGCTGACTCACTTGGGATTCCCAAAGCTGGAGATAACTCGCTGCCCTGATAGGTGTGGTTCGATGGCAGTTTGAGCGAGCTCCGGCTTATCCGCAGAAGGCGATGCCAACCAACCTCGCGCTCGGGTCGTTGCGGGCAGTTGGACGATCTCGTCGAGCACATAGGATGCGCTCGAGGTATTCCGGTAACGAGGCAGCCTCTAAGGCCAGAACTCCTTAGAGCACGCATGTTGCCCATCAAGAAGTCTAGCCACACAGATTGAGGAAGAGGCCAATTTGACGTCCCCGAGACATGTCGCCTGGCATTGTCCGATGTACGACGATGTTGGAGATGCGACATAGCCGGTTCGATCGATTGCCTTGTATCTGAACGGGTTTTTCCTTTGGCGCGCATATTGCTTGGTCATCCGTAAACCCGTCACGGACCGGCGATAATCGCGCGGAGAATGTTGAAATGTTAGCGCAATGATTTCTGCCGGGGCGACATCCGGCCTTACTACAGCAGGACCTCCGGCGCAGAAAAGGAAGAGGCGTAGATCGTACTCGCCGAGGAATAGTCGAGTCAGGGCTGCATAGGCGCTTTTTCCGCAGTTGTTATCGGCGCGGCCGCCTGACAGCTCTTCGATTTTCGGGGAGCGCTCAATGTTCAAAGGCAGGCACTTCGATCGATCCGTTATCCTTCAGTGCGTGCGGTGGTATCTGGCCTACAATCTGAGCTTGCGTGATCTGGAAGAGATGATGGCCGAGCGAGTCCTGAACGTCGACCACTCCACCGTGCATCGTTGGGTCGTTCACTTCTCGCCCCAGCTTCTGGAGCGTTTCAATAAACGCAAGCGGACCGTCACCGGCAAGTGGCATATGGACGAGACCTATATCAAGGTTCGCGGCCGTTGGATGTACCTTTACCGCGCCATCGACAGCGTCGGCGACACGGTCGAATTCTTCTTCAGCGAACACCGTGATCTTCCGGCGGCCAAACGCTTCCTGCGCAAGGCGCTTGCCCACCATGGACGCCCGAACCGCATCGTCGTCGACGGCAGTCAGACCAATCGTGAGGCAATCATTTCCTGCGATACTGAAAGCCGTCTGCGGGAGCGATCACACAAACACCGATCCATATCCGCAAGAGCCAATACCTCAACAATCGGATCGAACAGGATCACCGGCGCATCAAGCGCCGCGTTCGATCCATGCTCGGCTTCAAGTCTATGGAGAATGCCCAGATCACCCTCTCCGGCATCGAGCTGGTCCACATGATGCGAAAGCGACAGGCGAGGTTCGCCTACAATCCGAGTCCGTCAATTGCCGAGCAATTCGAAATGCTCACCGCCTGATCAATGCTCCCAGGCGACGCTCTTCCCGTCCACATCCCGGAATTGCGACAGAGCCGACACAAGTCCGCACTCGATCACCCGCTCAAAAGTTCAAATTTTCCTTGCAACGCGGCTGGCATTCACACAAGTCCAAGGCATCGTGCTCTCCATCGAATTTTCGCAAATCCGACGGAACCACAACCTGATGAATCACTCAACTCTTTTTGGAACGGATACTGACGCCACCAGCAGATGGGGCGCAGCCGATCCTGGCAGCGCACCCTGGCCCGCCGTCCTGATGTCGATTTTGTCGAGTGCGCGACATAGGGCAGGAGTTCTGTCCCAATTTCATGCACGTAATTGAATAATATGCGAGAAAACTCTTCCTGGCCTCTTGCTGCACAGTTGGCACGACTTTTGATGCTCCTTTGCTGCAATGCAGCCGGACTTTTCGAAAAGATTCAGCTTGGGAGCAAAACGAAGGAAGAGACAACATGTCAGGTCGGCGCGAGTTCACATCTCCGGAGTTGAGGGCGTATCCGGAGGTTCACCACTCTCCTAGATACGTTCCCCCCGCCGTGTCGACCCTGGGGCATGAAGAAATTGGTGCGGCAGCGACGCCTTAGGCCACATCGCTGCGTGGACGCTCTCGAGGAAGCGACATTCATGCGGCGACATTCGGCGGTGCCGCCGCCAAGCAGAATAGAAATGCCGATCATTCCCGTTCGAATCCGGTCTAGATAGTTCTGTTTGCCTCATTGATGAAGTTGCAACGATTACTCTGATTAGAGCTTCAAGGTGTAAGACGATGATATCTAATCTCTGCTGCTTTGACCGTCAGATACCTTTAGTTTGTGACTTGGATGGCACTCTGATAAAGTCGGATAGCTTCCATGAGAACTTCTGTCAAGCCTTGTTTCATTCGCCGCAGCGCCTGTTTCGCTCCGTTCCAGGATGGTTTAACCGCGCGGCTCTGAAACAGACGTTGGCAAACATTCGTCCGATTGAAGCGCGGGCGCTTCCATATCGTGAAGAGGTGTTGGATCTGATACGTGGTGCGCACGCTGACGGCCGTGAAATTCATCTCGTCACGGCAGCTGACCAGAGCATAGCTGACAACGTTATTTCTCATCTTGGCGGGTTCGATGGAGCGAAGGGCAGCGATGGCTCCTTAAATCTCAAGAGCCGCAACAAGCTGAAATGGCTTCAGGAAAGCTTTCCCAATGGGTTCATCTATGCGGGCGACAGTGCTGCGGATCTCCCTATTTGGGAGGCGGCCGCCGGAGCCGTTCTTGTTGGCAACGCAGTAAGGTACGCAAGTCAACTCCGCAACGCTGGCGTCGAGGTTAGGACAATCATCGCAGAAAAAGACGACTCGGTGAAGGACTGGCTGTCTGAACTGAGGATACACCAGTGGTCGAAGAATGTGCTGATCTTCGTTCCGCTGTTTCTTGCCCATACAGTGGGCGACTTTCATGTCGTCATGAAGACGGCGATCGCCTTCCTTGCTGTCGGTCTCGTTGCTTCTTCAACGTACGTCATCAACGATCTGGCCGATTTGGAGGCGGACCGGGCGCATGCGACCAAGCGCTTCAGGGCGCTTGCCGCCGGCAGAATTAGCATCATCAACGGCTTTTTGGCGAGCATATTCCTGCTCTCTACAGGGCTTGGAATGGCCTGGCTTTTGCACCCTCGATTCGCGCTGGCTGTTTCAAGCTATCTGGCGCTGACATTAGCATATTCATTCTGCTTCAAGCGTTACGCCCTGCTTGATGTGACGGTGATTGGAAGTCTGTTCACATTGAGGATCGTTATGGGGCAGGTGCTGAACGATTTCGAATTCTCGCCGTGGCTTTTTTCGTTCTCATCCATGCTCTTCTTTTCGCTGTCGCTGGCGAAGCGTCATGTGGAGGTGATGCATGCGCACTCCGAAGGAAAGGACGTTATCAAGGGGCGGGGATATTTGCCCGACGATTGGCCTCTCACCTTGGGTTATGGCCTTGCTTCCGCGTCGGCTTCGATCGTCATCATGCTGATTTTCGTTGTGCTCGACCCCAGAGTGACCGAAGCATATCACAATTCCGTATGGCTCTTTGTCGCGCCGGCCGGCATGTTCATATGGCTGCAAAGGATCTGGATCCTGAGTCATCGCATGGACATGCCTGACGATCCGGTAGTCTTTGCGCTCAAGGACAAGACTAGCTATCTAATCGGCGCCTGCATCGCTTTGGCGTTTGCCTTGGCTTTATAACACACGGCATCGCGTGCATGCAATCGACAATCGCAGTGACCTTTGATGCGTCGATTCCTATGCCCACGCCATGAATAACGGTAGCAACCTCCGTGTAATCGGAGCGGTCCCGTAGGGCTTGAAGTGAGCCTATCCCGATCACTTCGGCACGACTCCGAGGAAGGTACATCGAGTTTATTCGCTGATCCGCAATCCGCTGCGGTCGAACACATGGACGGCCGGCACGTGCGGCATCAGACGCACGGTCGATCCCGGCTGCGGCGCCAGACGTTCCGACGAAATCGCCGTTATCAGGGTGTCGGCGACTTTCGCAATGATCTGGGTCGACGATCCCATGGGCTCGATGACGACGACTTCCGCTGGAAAGCCCGCGTCGTCAAGCTTGAGATGCTCTGGACGAATTCCATAGGTCGCGGCATCGCCGTGCGCGCCGGCAGGGAGCGGCAAATGCGTGGTGCTATTCGCGACGAACCGACCGTCCCGCACCGTCCCCGGTATGAAGTTCATCGATGGCGAGCCGATGAAGCCGGCCACAAATACGTTTCGCGGGCGATCGTAAAGCTCAAGCGGCGACCCGATCTGTTCGACGATACCATCTCGCATGACGACAATCCTTTCAGCCATTGTCATGGCCTCGACCTGATCGTGTGTGACGTAGACGATGGTCGTTTTGAGCCGTTGGTGCAGCAGCTTGATTTCCGTGCGCATCTGCACCCTGAGCTGCGCATCAAGGTTGCTTAGCGGCTCATCGAAGAGAAACACTTGTGGATCGCGCACGATCGCTCGGCCCATGGCGACGCGCTGACGTTGACCGCCGGAAAGCTGCCTGGGATAGCGTTTGAGGAGATCGGTAATGTTTAGGATCTTGGCGGCATAACCGACCTTCTCATCGATCGCGTTCTTTGGCGTCCGCAGTCGACGCGCTTGCCGCTGCTGGGAAGGCCGCGATGTGGTGGTCATATGAAGATAGCTACAACACCATCGCGGGCCTGGACAACACGGTGGTCACCAAGGATAGCCTCGGCGTCGACATCGCTGTCTTCCAAGCGGAAGATCGCCGTCTCGACAGGAAACGGGTTGCCATACCTACGCTGGCGCTCTTCCGGCAGACGGCCGGACCCGAAGCAGTGAACCTTGCTGATGCGCTTCTTGAGAAGACGCAGCACCGGCGAGATCGCGTGTGTCATGTAGTGGTGGGGCGGAAGACTATCCCAAAGTCCGGCCACCCCTCCATATCCTGCATGTGACCGCCGCGAGCGAAGGAAATCTCGCCAAACTCGCCCTTGTCGAAGCGGTTTTGGACCATCAGAAACTCGCGCGTGTAAACGGCGGTTTCCATCATCATGTAGTTCTTGCCGGACGCGCGCTGGGCGAGTTGCGACGGCCCACTCTACCAGAGTGCGGGCCACGATCCACTCCCCATGGGATCTGCCGCCATTGTGACCGTACCGGCATCAACACGCCGGGCGTGACCGCGCCGATGCCCGCACAACCCTTGCCGGGCAGCATCGCCACGGCTTCGACGCTGGCCTTCGCGCTCGTTCACAAATACGTCGACGGCACGCCGCTCTTCCGCCTGGCGCAGGCCTTCGAGCGCGCGGGTGTTCATGTCGGGCGTGGCGCTCTGGGCCACTGGGTGATCGGCTCGAGCGAAAACCTCTCTCCCGCATCTATGACGCCCTGAAGCTGCGGCTCAGATCGCAGCCCCTCATCCATGGCGACGAGACGACTGTTCAGGTCCTGAAGGAAAAGGGTCGAGAGGCGCCAGCACCTCGTACATGTGGGCATACCGGAGCGGCGAGGACTGTGACGAGCCTATCGTGCTGCTCGATTGTCAACCGGGTCGCGGCCAGATACACCCGCAGACCTTCTTGGGCGACTACCGCGGCATAGTGATGAGTGATGGCTATTCCGCTTGGCGCACGCTGGAAGGGGCAACGCATCTTGGATGCATCGCCCATTCGAGGCGGCGCTTCGTCGATGCCCTAAAGGCGAGGAAGAAAGGCGGGTTCAGCTCGCTTCGGCAGGTGTAAATCTGCTGCCGCGTCACATCGTGCCGATGAGCCACTTCCGTTACCCTAGCTCCAGAAACCCCAACCGACATGACAATGTCGAGCTTCTGTTCATCACCCATCGATGCGGTCGTTCCTGGCCAAGAATTTCCACACGCATCGCAACCTCGCCTAAGACACGTCGCAAACGACGTCGTTAAACACGTGTCTTAGGCCATCACGACGATAGCCGGCGGGCGGTGACAATCGGGCGGTTACCTTCAATCCCCAACAACAGCAGTTGAAGATTAGCGGATCGGCAGTCCCCCGGGCACAAACTCAGTTCCCTTTCGACAAGGCTGAGCCCGCTGCATGCCGCATTCGGGCGCGGGTGCTTGGGCCACTGCCCCCGGAATAACTGGAAGGAGAATTTTGGAAGGATATCTCTCCGAGTGATAAACCCTGTTTATGGACGGACCGCCGGCAGGAATGCTGCCGATGTGGGATGCGGAATGGGATTGGGAGCACCGATGGTTAGTTCGAGGCTGTGCCCTTGCCTGACAACGTGAGCGATTGGTGCCAGCAATGTCATCCGTACCTCGTAGACTTCACCCGGTACGAGTTTCTCGAATTTTCGAAATGATTGAACTATTTCGTCCGTATATGTGCGCTCGTCGTCGATTCCGCGGAGCGAAGCGCGCAGCAGGCCCGATTGCAAGAAGAGTATGTTGCCCTCAGGATCGACGTCTTTCAGCGTTAATTCGAGGTCAGCGTCATCTCCATGGTCGATGCTGAGATAGAGCGTTATTTCTGGGTTTCCAAGTAGCGTCATATCCGAGTCGGCTATGGCCGTCCGGTAGTTTAAAACACCTTCTTTGTACGGCTGGATCGCGAATTGCTGATTGCTTCCGTAGAGTTCTGATCCTGCCGGGTAGAGATAAGCGCGAGAACCCTCATTTTGACTGGCTCCGGGTTTGTCAGAACAGATTCTGGCATCGGCTGTGAGATAATAAGGACTACGCTCGACCTTCGGTTCTGGCCAAGTTTTGTGTCTTGTTACCCAACCCGCAACCGACTTTTTAGGATCGCCATCGGGCTGGCAGACATCCCAATATACAGTCACCGGCAATTCGTGCTCTATTCCATTCTCAATGCCCTTCACCCATCGGTCCAGGAATTTCATACGCTCATCGTCTACCAGGCCATAGCTGGCCGGCCCAATTGTGCCAATACTGTGATCGCCGTTCATCAGGACAAGTTTCTTGTGCTTAACATTCGGCATCAATTGGGTAAATACCCGGGCGCTTTCCCTCACGGCACCGCCGGCTCCATCCTGCCACGCGGCAATAAGCATAGCGGGAATAGTGACTTTACCGGCGACCTCGTCCCGGGCCAGATAGATTGAATCCCACCATTCATCCTTTAGGGGGTGCTTTCGAGTTTCGTCAAAGAATTGTCGCTTGACGACCTGCCTGTCGCTCCCACGAATTGCAGCACATTCAGTATCACCGGCGCTGATCCGACCCTCCACTCCGATAACCTGACTGATGAATTCACTTCGCAGAGACCATCCGGCAGTTATGTCGTGTTGGTGCATTCCGCCAAGGTTCCAACAGTCCTCATAGCCGTCCTCGACGCCACTCGCCACGATTGCTTTTAAATGAGGGGGGTGCTCTGCTGCGACAAAAAATTGAACCGTACCGCCAGATGAATTGCCAATCATTCCAATATTGCCGTCGCTCCAAGGCTGTTGGGCAATCCATTCGACCACTTCGGCGCCATAGACACCTTCCTTGCGGTCCATCCAGAAGTCGATGATACCTTCGGAACAACCCGTCGCAGGAAAGTTAGCGCCAACGAAGGCGTAGCCGGCTTCAAGAAAGGGCTTAGCGATTTCAAAGGGCGCGAAACTCGCTGTATAGGGGGTGTACCAAAAGACGCTCGGATAGTGGCCAGATTTTAGGTGGTATGAAATGTACGCGATGCGTGTTCCGTCCTTCATCGGCACATAACTTATTTCGCGCACCACGTCGGCTTCCGTAAGTTGGGCGTTAAGCGGCATTTGCAGATTTCCCTGAAATTCTAGTTTTGACTTCATTACGGACGAGCAGGTAGCCCTGGGATAGCCGGCGGTATGACCGGGTCGAATGGCGCTGCCAGCCAGCATGCGGACAGGTGCTGCGGCCCCACTTCGATGGCTGGCGGTTCCTCAACTTTGCAGCGGTCGAAGGCCAGCGGGCAACGCGGATGGAACCGACAGCCATTTGGCACGCGCGCGGCACTTGGAACCTCGCCTTGCAGGGTGGGCAACTCGGCGCGACCTGCGTTGCCGCCAATCTGCGGGGTGGCGTTGCGCAAGGCGACGGTATAGGGATGGCGGGGGTTGAATGTGATGTCGTCGGCGCTGCCGATCTCGACTATTTTTCCAAGATACAAGACGGCGATTCTGTCGGCGATCAACCAGGCAAGCGGCAAATCGTGGGTGATGAACAGCAGCGCCATATTGTGCTTGTCGCGCAAGTCAACCAGGACCTGGAGAATCTGTGCGCGTATCGAGACATCGAGCATCGACACAGGCTCGTCAGCGACGATGAGTCCCGGCCTGACGGCAAGCGCTCCGGCAATCACAACCCGCTGGCGCTGACCGCCAGACAGCTCATGTGGGAAGCGGGAGAAGAAATCATTGGGAGGATTGAGGCCGGCCGCCGCAAGCGCTTCGCTGACCCGCTTCGTCAGTTGGGTCCCGTTATTGACCAACCGCAGTGAACGCAGCGGCTCTGCCACAATGTCGAAGACGGTGTGTCGCGGATTGAGCGCTTGATAGGCGTCCTGGAAGACCATCTGCACGCGATGCCGGTAAGGGCGTAGAGCGGACAGGCTTCGAACCGACGTCATGTCGAGGCCGTCGAACAACAACCTGCCACCTGTCGGCTGGGCAAGCTTGGTGATGGCGCGGCCCACCGTGGTTTTGCCGCTTCCAGATTCCCCGACCAGGGCGACGATCTCGCCGCGTCTGACGTTGAGGTCGATCCCGTCCACCGCTCGCACGGCGCCGGCAGGTCGACCTGCGATACGGTCGAACAGTCCGCCCTGGATAGGAAAATGAACTTGCAGGTTCTCCAAACGCAGCAAATCCGCGGTGTCAGGCATGAACTGCGACCTTGTCTTCTTGCGAGGACCGGTGAAGGTGACAGGCGACGCGTCCCCGCGCGACCTTGTCGAGGCTGGGGACTTCGGTCGCGCAAACCCCCATGGCCGACGGGCAACGTGGATGGAAGGCGCAGCCTGAGGGTCGATTCACCAGGTTGGGCGGATCACCCGGTATTGGCCGTATCATCTTTTTGCCGTTCGCAGGGTTCGGGATCGAGTCGATCAGCAGTCTGGTGTACGGGTGCTTAGGTTGGGCGAAGATGTCGGCGACAGTGCCATCCTCGACGATACGGCCGGCGTACATGATCATGACGCGATCACAACACTCAGCCACCACAGAAAGGTCGTGAGTGATCAAAATGAGGGCAAGGCTGAGCCGAGATCGCAATTCACCCAGCAGCTTCAGGATTTGGGCCTGTGTAATGACGTCCAGCGCCGTGGTCGGCTCATCGCCAATCACGATCGAGGGGCGACATGCCAGCGCCATGGCAATCATCACCCTTTGACGCATACCGCCCGACAACTCGTGGGAATAGGCAGTGCCGCGATCCGCCGGAATGCCGACGAGTTCGAGGAGCTCCCGTGCCCGCGCAGTCGCCTCGCCACGCGACATGCCGAGCTTCAGCACACACGGCTCGGCGATCTGCTGATGATGCGGTGTACGGGGTTGAGCGCATTCATTGCGCCCTGGAAGACAACGGACGTTTCGCTCCAGCGATGTGGGCGCATCGCCGCATCATCGTCGATCGGCAGTCGGTTGCCACGATAGCGCACCTCGCCGCTGCTGACCCGCGCATTGGGTGATAGCAGACCCGCAATCGCCATTGCTGTCGTGGTCTTCCCGCTGCCCGACTCTCCGACGAGGCCAACTGCCTCGCCGGCCCGGAGCGCGCGATGAAACGCCCTTGAGCCCATAGTCGACAGAGAGCCCGTTTACTTCAAGAAGCGGAGCCTTCTCGTGGGAGGAGTTTGTCATGGGATCACCCTCCGCCGTGGATTGAAGGTGTCGTCGAGGGCGTTGCCAATCAGGACGAAGCTAAGCGCAACCGTGAGGACGCACACGCCCGGTGCTACGCCCCAGCACTCGCAGCACCGGCGCGTTGAGCGAGCGCGAGCAAAGTGCCCCATGAAGGCTGCAACGGATCGCCAAGCCCGAGGAACGAGAGCGATGTCTCGACATAAATGCACCGGCGACGACCAGAGCACCATTGGCTGCAATTTGCGGCACGAGATTGGGCAGGATATGCCCCACCATGATACTGAAATTGCTGCTGCCCGCCACGCGCGCACGATCAATGAATGTTCGCTCCTTAAGCGCGACAGCGTCTGGCTACGAACGACACGGGCGACGAACGCCCAGCTTGTCATGCCGATAACGACAATGATCAAGAAGGGAAGGACCGAAGCCGAGGATTTCTCTGCCGCGTCCCATGACTTCGAGAACCACGGGCATGATGACCAGCGCCAGGACAAAAGACGGCACGACAAAAAAGAAGTCCGTCAAGCGCATTAGCCAGACGTCAACCCTGCCACCATAATAGCCAGCCGTCATACCGATCGTGGTCCCGAAGATGAGGCTGATGACAGTCGCTAATAACGCTATCGTAAGCGAGATGCGGGCACCATGGACCACCAGATTGAGCACGTCCCGCCCGACTTCGTCCGTGCCGAGCAGATGCTGGCTTGATGGTGGTGCGAGGAAATCGCCGGTTGCGTCGATCACAGTTTGAAGCGGTCCCACCAGAATATTGGGGACCGCTGCCACTGTAAGGAAGAAAACCAGACACAGCAATCCAAGCCGGGCGCCCCCAGGGCTACGAACTCGGGTTAACGCACTTTAGGGATTGCGGTTGATCTGATTCCATGGAGCTTCGATGATTCGGAGCCCTGCCATGACCCTTGCCACCCTCGAAGGATTTGAGAAGCCGCGCCTGAAGGCGCTTCTGGAGCATTTCGCCGCGATCGAAGACCCGCGCGAGCCATGGCGGGTGGCGCATCCGCTGCCGGAAGTCCTGCTTCTGGTTGTCTGCGGCACGATCTGCGACTGCGACGACTATGGTCTGATTGCCGATTGGGGCGCGGCGCGTCTCGACTTCCTGCGCCGCTACTTGCCCTATCATCACGGCGTGCCGGGCGGGCGCTGGCTGACCATGCTGATGAACCGCATCGATCCCGGCCTGTTCTCGGCCGCCCTCACCTCATGGGTGCGCCAGACATGGCCCGACAGGCCGGACTTCGTCGCCATCGACGGCAAGACGTCACGGCGCAGCCACGATCGCGGCGCTGGCAAGGCCCCGCTGCATCTGGTCTCGGCCTTCGCCACCACTGCCCGTCTCGTGCTCGGACAGGAGGCCGTCGCTGACAAGAGCAACGAGACGACCGCGATCCCGGTGCTTGTCGAGCGCCTGGCGGCAAATGACGGCCTCAAGGGCACACTCGTCTCGATCGACGCCGTCGCCACCAACGCCGCCATTGCTACCACCATCAGGGATGCCGGCGCCGACTACCTGCTCGCCGTCAAGGCCAACCAGCCGACGCTCAGAGCCGAGATCGAGCGCTATTTCGACGACGCTCCAGCCGATTGCCTCGACAGCTTCGTCGATCTCGACAAGGGCCATGGCCGCATCGAGGAGCGCACCGTCACCGTCTCCCGCGAGACTGGCTGGCTCGAAGGCCAGCGCTGCTTTCCCGGTGAACTGCGCCTGCCAGACGCCACAACCATCGTGCGCGTCAGCTCGCGCACTGGACTGAAGGACAAAAGCCGCTTCGATACTTTATCGCCTCCGCCGAACGGGCCGCTCATGCCGTGCGCGGCCACTGGCTGGTCGAGAACGCTCTGCACTGGACCCTCGACGTCGTCCTTCAACGACGACCAGTCGCGTCTCAGAAAAGGCCACGGCGCTCTCAACATGGCCATCGTGCGCCATTTCGCTCTCAACCTCGTCAGGGCCGTCAGCGACAAGCGCTCCATCAAACTCAGACGCAAAAAGGCCGGCTGGAGCACTGACTACCTCGCCGCAATCCTCGGCGACCTACGCCGTTAACCTGGATTCGGAGCCCTGGGGCGCCCCCATGCCCAAGAAACTGGCCTACAAAGGCCTTGATCGCCTTCGCCCGACCAAGTGGAGAGTATTGAATACTTTCACTCATTCCGAACTCTTGGATCAAGAAGGCCATAAGCAAGGTCGGCTGTAAGGTTTGCGAGAACAAATGAGGCACCGAGCACTAGGAATATTCCCTGAAGAACTGGGTAATCACGAGCATTGAGCGCCTCCACCGTCAGCCCCCCGATTCCTGGCCAAGCGAAAACTGCTTCAACGGTGATGGCACCAGCAACCACGTAACCCAAATTGAGAGTAATCAAGGTTACGACCGGCAGCATTGCATTGCGAAATGCATGACGCATCAACATCTGACCATTGGTAAGTCCCTTGGCTCGTGCGGTCACCATGTAGTCCTCAGTCACTACGTCGCTCATCGCGGCGCGAGCGACCACGACGTATTGGCCAATGAGTCCAAGGCCACGGCGGTGACCGGCAGTGCGAGATGCCGTAGGTGATCGAGCAACGAGGCAACAGAACCGAGGGTAGCTCCGGGTGAATAGGCACCGTATCCCGGAAGCCAACCTAATGACGTACTGAAGATCACCACGAGGATCATGGCCAACCAGAAGGAAGGCGTTGAGTAAAGCAGCAGAGAGGTGCCGGTGGTTAGGTGGTCCGCGACTCCTCCTCGGCGCCAACCCGCGTAGACGCCAGCCATCACCCCAATAACGATTGCAATTAACTGAGCAACCCCGACCAGGAGGATTGTGGCTGGCAAGCGCTCCAAAATCAGGTCGGCGACATGCCTGCCCCTGAACTTGAAGCTGTAACCCAAATCACCATGGAGAGTTGCCGACAGGTAGTCGAGCGCTTGGTCGGGGAACAGGGGCCCGTCAAGACCCCAGTTCCGGCGTTGCGCCTCGATTTGCTCAGCGGATACGCTAGTGCGGGCTCCGCCCAGTAGCATCGCCGCAGGGTCACCTGGAATGATTCGGAAAAGTATAAAATTCAGAATCGCGACCATCAGAAGTGTCACAATCGCCCTGATGAGGATGCGCCAGATGCGCCGGCTCACCCCGCCTTCGTTCACGGCGCGGGCACCGGCTGCAGGCGATCAAACGGGAAATAGCCCCACATGGACACTATGTCCTCGGTCCCCCAGCCTTTGAAGCAGTCCTTCCGATGGGCTTCGAGCACGAAGGGGTAACACAGCATGATGTAGGGCGCTTCGGTGTAAATCAGACGCGACGCTTGGTCTACCAACTGCTGGCTCTTCTTGATGTCAGCGGTGACGTCGACCTCCGATAGCAACGCATCGAACTTCTCATTCTTCCAGTAAGAAGCATTACTTAAGCCGATGAGCTTGCTGTTACCCAAGCTGAGCAGATCGTGGGGCGTGGGAGACAACCAGCTTGCCGAAACAAGCAGGTCCCAGCCTCCGCCGCCATTTTCTGGTGCTGCAGCACGAGCGTTGAGTGCACCGGAGTCAAGCTGGCTCAATGACACGGGAATGCCAATTTGTCCCAGCCAGCCAGCGATAAGCTGCACCGCCGCGATCGGCATCTCCAGCACGCCCGAGACGGTTCCGGTGATCATCTGCAGCTGGAGGTTGTTTCCCTCCTTGTCTTCCCGCACGCCGTCCCCGTTTGTGTCCCGGTATCCTGCGGCATCGAGCCGACGGCCGGCCTCGGCGAGATCGAAGTGGCGTCTGATGTCGTTCAGATCCGAGTAGTAATCGGCCGCCAATGGCATCACAACTCCTAAGCCAGGGTCGGCGTGTCCGCGCATTGCTCGATCAACAATGGCTTTCTGATCGATCGCGTAGCCGATCGCATCGCGAAACGCCGGATCTTGCAGGGCCTTTGTGCTGCCTGCCCCCTTCTCGGACGCTGTGTTGAAGGCCAGATAATTCCGCTGCTCGACGCGCGATTCCCCAACAACGATGGCAGGATCCTTCGAAAGGTCATCCCACTGGGCAGCTGTCAAGCTGCTTCCGTAATCGAGATCACCGCTCTTCAACCCCTGAGCGATGGGATCCGCCACATTGAACAAGAACCAGATCATACCGGCCGTCGCCGGCTGCCCCGTGCGGAAGTGTGGGTTCGGCACGCTGCGGACAAACTGGCCCTGCTGAAACTCCTGGATAATCATTGGCCCCGTGCCCACCAGCGGTGGATCGTTGCGAAAGGTGCCGCGCGCATCGGCGTAGGAGACATCCTTCCAGATGTGCTCGGGGACTATCATTATGTAATTGTCGATGGGCCAGCGGGTCGGGGCCTTCGTCACGATTTGCAAAGTCTCGTCGTCAATGGCCACAACAGATTCGACTTGCTCCATCCCGCCAGTGTTATTTAAGCCGATATTTAGTTCGTCGGGCTTGCCTATGGAGCCAAGCAGATAGTTATAGGTGAACGCCGCGTCCCTCGCCGTCGCAGGCTGGCCGTCAGACCACTTCATCCCAGGCCAAATCTTGAACGTCCAGGTGAGCTTGTCATCGGCAACCGACCACTCTTTGGCAAATCCCTTCCGATCGGGATGGCGCTGGGCGTCCACGCCGACTAGATGGTCATATGTGTATGCGAAACCCGAGCCCCAACCGGCAAATGGGTTCATCGTGTCGGGGGCTTCGATTCCGCCGACTCGCACAACGCGATCGTCACAGGACGACGCGGCGAACGCTCCAGAGTTCATGACCCAAGCTGCAGCCGAACCCAAAAGCATTGCATTCACGACCTCGCGGCGGCTAAGTGTCCACTTGTACATAGTGCTCTCCCATCGATTCATTCGTGACATTCGGAACAGGCAAACGACGTAAACGCCTGATATTCCCATGAACCCAAAAAGCGGCTATTCCCCGTTATGGCTTCTTGTGTTGCGGTTGCTTGATCCGCGAGCCCCTCCACTATCTCAATCCTTAGCTTCTAGCGTGATCCACCTTTTGATTTGCTCACGCGGACTCAGAGCGAACAACAGGCCTGCCTTGCGACCAACCCCTTACCCATGCAAACTCAACCGTGGTGGAACCGATCCGCGTGAATCCAGCGCAGAAGAATGGAGATGTCCGAATCTTTCATCCGCATCGGTCCTCGGCGAAGACGCCGATGAATTGTGTTACATATTGAACCGACAATCATTTCACCCCACCTCGCGGCATCCTCCCGTCCATCGACGGAACGCTCCTCAGTCCTTCTCAGGCGACGTCGATAAAGTCCGGTACGAATACGGACTCTCCGTCCAACATCGCGGACATGTGCGCAGCTATGCCCGGCGCCGTCCAAGCGGCCGCTGTCAAAGCATCGATCGACGAAGGCCTATCCTCAACGATGCTGCGCACGAATTCGTGCACGAGATGGGCATGAGAGCCGCTGTGACCGCCTCCTTGGACAAACGACAGGTGCTTGCCGTCCGAAAACACGGCCTTGCGGGTGAACTGCGTAATTTCTTCCGGAAGCAAGTCCAGCCGATCAGGAGCTTGGGCCGACTCATGCACGATTTTGCGACCTCTGCCCGAGCCCGGCTGCGGGATCGAAAAGATCAAGGGATCTTCCTCTTCGATCTGCTGCCATTCAAAGCCGAGCTTTTCGCCGTAAATCGCAAATGATTCCGAATAAGGCCGTACGGTCTGGAACAGCGAGCGCGTTACTTCGACGGCGACATCACTGTCTTCCAAGCGGAAGATCGCCGTCTCGACAGGAAACGGGTTGCCATACCTACGCTGGCGCTCTTCCGGCAGACGGCCGGACCCGAAGCAGTGAACCTTGCTGATGCGCTTTTTGAGAAGACGCAGCACCGGCGAGATCGCGTGCGTCATGTAGTGGTGGGGCGGAAGACCATCCCAATAGTCCGGCCACCCCTCCATATCCTGCATGTGACCGCCGCGAGCGAAGGAAATCTCGCCAAACTCGCCCTTGTCGAAGCGGTTTTGGACCATCAGAAACTCGCGCGTGTAAACGGCGGTTTCCATCATCATGTAGTTCTTGCCGGACGCGCGCTGGGCGCGAATGATTGCCTCGATGTCCTCGAAGCTCGTCGCCATCGGAACGGCGCATGCGCAATGCTTGCCGGCAGTGAGGACTGCAATGGTCTGCTGGGCGTGCAGCGGGATCGGCGTCACCAGATGAACCGCATCGACTTCGTCATCAGCCAGAATCTCTTCCAGGCTTGCATAGCGTCTTTCGATTCCGAATCGTGAGCAGGCGGCTGTGAGCTTGTCGGCGTTCGAATCGCAGATACCCACCCATTCAACATCGGGATGGTCGCGGTAGATGGGCGCAAACTCCGCTCCAAACCCAACCCCGACCAAAGCCACTCGAAGCTTGCTCACCGTCTCCTTCATATCATCCTCTCGACATGAGTTATCGTTGAGGGGAACAATTAAACGTTTATTCCAAAAATAAAAGGTTTAATTGTGGATTTCTCGAATTTTTTTTTGCATAAGGTCATTCTGTCCAACGGGAGAAGGGCCTCGATGCCCGCTGCAAAGAATTCATCTGGTGTCCGGCCATCCATCCACAACGTTGCGGCCTATGCCGGGGTCTCGATCGCAACGGTTTCCAAGGTGATGCATGGCGACAAAACCGTGCGCCCAGAGAACGTGAAAAGTGTCCAGAATGCAATCGAAGCGCTTGGCTATCGCATCAATCCGCTCGCCGCCGACCTGCGTCGTGGCCGTCGCAATCTGATCGGCATCATCGTCCCGTCTTATGACGATCCCTACTACGCGTCCCTGATTGGCGCGCTCGAGCGGGAGGCGGAGAGGCGCGGATACGCACTTGCCGCAACCTCCAGTAGGAATTCGGAGAAGCGCGAACTGGAGCTAGTCGGCCGTATGGAAGACTGGCGCGTAAGCGGGGTTATTCTCGTGCCTGTCAAAAACGAGAACGGGCCCAGCGCTCGCGCGCTCAACGAAAGCGAGATGGCCGCTGTCTTCATAGACAACGTCACGGGCGGAAATGGCACGGAAACGATTGCCTTCGACTATCATGCGGCCATTCGTGATATCGTAGCCCAGACTGCCAGGCTTAGTCACAAACGGATCCTTGTGTCCGTGCAGGATCAGAAGAGCCAAAGCCAAATGCGCCTGGCATCCTACTTGGTCGAGCAGCTGAAAGCCGCTGTGCCTGGCGCTGATATTCAGGTGCTTCCGTCGCCCTCCCGGCGTGAAAAGCTCGCGGAAGCGCTGGCAGAGATTTTTGGATCGGCCGAGCGACCAACCCTTGTACTGTCGTTCTGCGAGCTGGCGATCACGTTATGCCTGAATGTCGCGCGCCGTCTCGAATGGCACGTTCCCGATGATCTGTCGCTCTTCTCCTTCAAACCGGCGGCCTGGATGCGTGCTATGGAGCCCGCCATAGGCGTTGTGCAACTGCCGATCGACAACGCAGCTGTGACAATTATGGACACCATTTTTCAGAAGATAGAGAATAATGCCACAGCAAGCCGCGACCGGCTCCTCCCGTGCAAAGTCGATTTTGGCCAGTCCATGACGACGCCACGTGAGCGGATCCGTCGCAAATTTGGCTGATTGCACGCGCGGAGCAGCTTGGTCACTGCGGGCGGCGGTCGACGTCAATATCGGGAACGGCAGCCAGTTCCACCAGCAGGTAAATCAATGTCTCAATGTCGGCAGCATATTGCGTAGCAGTGTGAACCAGCGCCAACGACTCCGATGACGCGCCTCTTGCTGACGCGAGGCCATGAGGTAATGCTAATCGCGCCGCAATGGCAATTAGCTCGGTGCCCTACAGCGGCCGCATTGCATCGCCGGAGGGAATCGTGCTCGCGGCCGTGTTGATGATATCCGACGAGTTCTGCCTGCCTCATCGTCGACGACGGCCTCAGCGTCCGTCAGCCCGCCTGAAACGCGTCATCACGGACAGCACCCATAGATATGCCGACCACACGTCAAGTCTGGGAGCTGGCTTGTGCGGAGGCGTCGAGTTCCTCCTCGGGGATATCGTCGAACGACGCGTAGTTGAGGTTGTAGAGCTTGGAGTAAAGTCCGGCCGCGGCCATTAGCTGGCCGTGGTCGCCGGTCTCGATCATCTGGCCGTTTTGAAGAACGATGATGCGGTCAGCGTCTCGGATGGTAGCGAGACGGTGGGCGATGACAAGCCCGGTGCGGCCCTCGAGGATTTTGATCAGGGCCTTCTGGATCAGCATTTCCGTGTAGCTGTCGATGTTGGCGGTAGCCTCGTCGAGGACGAGTATCTTGGCGTCGGCGACGAGAGCCCGGGCGAAACTGATAAGCTGGCGCTGACCGAGAGAAAGGTTGCCGCCGCGTTCGTCGAGTTGGGCTTCATACCCGTTGGCAAGGCTCATGATGAAGTCGTGGGCCCCGACCGCCTTGGCGGCCTCGATCACCTCGTCGCGCGTGGCTTCCGTCTTATGGTAGCGAATGTTCTCGAAGACCGTCCCGGTGAAGAGGAACGGCTCCTGCAGCACCATGGCGACCTGGCGGGCGAGCGATTCCTGAGTGAGGTCGCGCACATCATGCCCGCCGACCAGCACTTGGCCCTGCTGAACATCATAGAAGCGGTGGACCAGGGCCATCGCGCTCGATTTACCCGAGCCGGTCGGCCCGACCAAGGCGACTGTCTCGCCGGGATTGACCCTGAAGGAGACATTTTTCAGCACCGAACGGTTGGGATCGTAGCCGAAGGTGACGTCCCTGAACTCGACCGAGCCGTCCATTTCGGGCGAAAGCACCTTGGCATCCGGTTTGTCCTGGACATCGATCTTGACGTCGAGCACATCGGTCAGGCGCTTGCCTGAGGCCATGGCGCGCTGCATGATCGAATATTGCAGAGTGAGCGAGCGGATCGGATCAAAGAAGCGCTGGATGTAGAAAAGGTAGGCGACCAATACGCCCACATCGATGCGGCCATTCATGACCATGGAACCGCCGACCACGATGACAATGGCCATGGCGAGGCCGGTGAGGCCATCGACGATCGGCACCATAACCTGTGCATATTTGGCAGCGATCAGGTGAGTCCTGAGATTGGCATGGGCCTTGTCGTCAAAAAGAATGAAATTCACCTGCTGGCGGTCCATGGACTGGACGGTGCGCACGCCGTGAATGGCTTCGGCCAGCGCGCCGTTGACGACGGAATTAGTCTCGTGTGCAGCCATGAAGGCGTCGCGGGCACGCGGCAGCCAGACAATGCGGACGATCACCAGGACCGGCAGAACCGAGAGCGTCAGGAGGCCGAGGCGGAAGTCGAGCCACAGCATTACGAAAACGATGCCGAAGAGAAGCGCAACATCGCCTACGGAATATACCGAGGTTTCGAGGAATTCCTGTATGGAGTTGACGTCGCCTTGCAGGCGCGACATGAGGCGTCCGACCTCGGTCTTGTCCATGAAGGAGAGCGAGACCTTCTGCAGATGGGCAAACATGGCGCGGCGGATGTCGAACAGGACATTCTCGGCCATTTTCCCCACCACCGTTTCTTGTGTGTAGCCGGCGGCGAAATTGGTCAAAATCGCGAGAAGAAACGCGCCGACGGCCGCGAGCAGGGCGGAGCGATCGATGCCTCCCGGAGTCATGCCGTGGTCGATCGCGTAGCGGATGATCAACGGGATGAGAAGCTGCGTGCCGGTAAAGATCAGCAATGCGGCAACCGCGATGCGTCGGATGATGTTCTTGTCGAAAGCCCGGCCGAACATCTCCTCCTCGATACGGTGCGAGCCGACGACCGCGCGCGGAGGGCGTCTGCCGTCGCCACGCACGTGATTGCGTTCGTTTTCGAGTTCGCCGGCGAGCCCCTGGGCCATCAGCGCGCGCCCCCATACTCGGTCGCGATGTCATCACCCGGGCGCACCTGGAGATCGTAAAGGGCCTTATAGCGTCCTCGCTTCGCCAATAGCTCCTGGTGGGTGCCGCGTTCGATGATCTCGCCGTTGTCGACAAAAAGGATCTGATCGGCGTGCATGAGCGAACTCAGCCGGTGGGCGATGATGATCGTCACCCTATTCTTGGCGAAACGTCGCACCGCCGCGCGGATGCGCTGCTCGGTGCCGGCATCGATCGCGGCGGTTGAGTCGTCGAAAACGACGACCGACGGGCGCAGGATCATGGTGCGAGCAATCGTGAGACGCTGGCGCTGGCCGCCCGAGAGAGAGACGCCGCGTTCGCCCACGACCGTCTCGTAGCCTGCGGGGAGGCCGAGGATGTAGTTGTGGAGCTGGGCGGATTCGCTAGCGCGCTCGATCCGCTGTTCCTTCGCCCAGGGATCGCCATAAGCGATGTTGTTCTCGATCGTGGTGGTGAACAGGAATGCATCCTACTGTACGACCGCGACCGCCTTGCGAAGCGTCGCGAGAGTGACCTTGCGGATGTCCTGCCCGTCAAGCGTGATGGCGCCCCCAGTGACGTCGTAAAAGCGGGGGATCAGGTGAGCCATTGTGGATTTGCCCGAACCCGGCGGACCGACGATCGCGATCGTCTCGCCCCTACGGGCCTCAAAGTTGATATTCTTCAGAATCACGCGGTTTCCAGTGCTGGGGTATGCAAACGAGACATTGTCGAAGCGCAAAGTGCCTTCGCTGATCTCGAGGGGTCTGGCGTCGGGAGCATCCCTGATCGTGATATCCTGGTCGAGGAGACCGAAGAGACGCGAACCGCAAGTGGAAGCGCGGGCGAAGGCATTGACCATTAGCCCGATCTGGCGCACCGGCATTTGCAGGATCGTCATGAAGGTCAGGAACGTGGCGAGCGTCCCGACGCTGATCTCGCCGGCGATGATCTTGTTGCCACCGATCCAGAGGACCAATCCCATGGCGAAAAAGAAGGACAAGGTCATCGCCGACTTGTTGGGCACGTAGATGTCAACGCGGTCGTGGGCGAGGCCGAGCGCGCTCTTCGAGGCGCGGTCGAACTTCAGCATCTCGTAGGCTTGAGCCGCAAAAGCGCGGACCACGCGGATGCCTGCGAGATTTTCCTCCATGACGCGGCTTAGTACCGAAAGCCGCTCATGCAGGTCGAGCCAGGTGGCGCGCAGCCTAAGCTGTGTGGCCGATGAGCGCCAGGCGACAAAAGGCACGAAGCTCAGCGCGACCAGGCCGAGCATGGGATCGGTCGAGATCATCATGTAGGCGCCGATCCCGATCAGCATGGTGAGCAGGAGCACGCGAACGAGCGCGGTGGAAAAATACATCCGCACACCCTCGAGATCGAGCATGCCGATGGTGATCAGATCGCCTGAATGCACCCGGTCGTGAAAGGAAAAACTGAGACGCTGGATCTTCTCGTAACAAGCGAGCCGCAGTTCGTACGCGACGTGATGCCCGACCGCTTCGGCAAAATAGTTCTGCGCCATCGTGAAAAGGCCGCGCAGCGCGCTGACGGCGAGCAGCAGGAGAGCCGAAATCCAGAGCGCTTGTTCTCCCGCGGCCCCCGTGACACTGCCCCCGATGGCCGTCTGACTCTGGTCGACGGCCCGGCCGAGAAGCTGGGGAATGAGCAGCTGGAGGATTACCGCTATGAGTGTCGAGCCGATGGCGAAAGCGACCTGCCACGGGTGCCGCAAATTCATACGCGTAATGCGCAGCAGCGTGCTCAAGCCCGGCCCCAGCCGGCCGCTTCCACATGCGTGAACGAATTCAGAGGCTTCGTCGCGCTGCCGATAACATCACTGCTCACGGGTGTGTTCCAGAATAGATTTTGCGCCTTCTGAGGCAAGCGACGACTCACCATCAAAGCCGCCCCACATGCTAATCTTGGCTACCATCTGCAGCAGGGCCTAGCGGCTGATTGTGCCAAACGCCTCAACTTGCTGCCGAATGGCCTTCTCCGTGGGCAGGCGTTCCATCGAGCTGGCGCCATAAAAGCCGTGGCAGGTGCGTGTCCGGGACAGGACGTAGGCGGCATCCTCCGGCATAGAAATCGGACCGCCGTGGCACAGAACGATGATGTCGTCACGCACCGCCAGAGCAGCGTCTGACCATTCGTCGATATGGGCGACGCAATCGTCGAGGGTCAACGTGGTTTCGGCACCAATCGAGCCGCCGGTGGTCAGGCCGAGATGGCAGACGATGATGTTGGCGCCGGCCTTGGCCATCGCCGCCGCATCCTGGCTGGAGAACACATAGGGCGTCGTCAGCATGTCCTTTTTCGCGGCCCGGGCGATCATGTCGATCTCCAGCGCATAACTCATGCCGGTCTCTTCGAGGTTGGCGCGGAAGGTGCCGTCGATGAGCCCTACGGTTGGGAAGTTCTGTACACCGGCGAACCCCATCGCCTTCAACTGGTCTAGGAACAGGTCGGGCAGCATGAAAGGGTCGGTGCCGTTGACGCCGGCCAGAACCGGCGTGTGCTTGACCACCGGTAGCACCTCGCGCGCCATCTCAACAACGATGTCGTTCGCATTGCCATAAGCCATGAGCCCGGCCAGCGAACCACGGCCGGCCATGCGGTAGCGGCCGGAATTGTAAATGACAATTAGGTCTATGCCCCCAGCCTCCTCGGCCTTGGCCGATATGCCGGTGCCGGCGCCCCCGCCGATAATGGGCGTGCCGGAAGCGATTTTGGCTCTAAGCCTGGCCAGGATGTCGGCGCGGGAAAGTGAACTCATGGTCGGGTCCTAAAGCTGGGCGATATCGCGGAAATTGTGGATGAGTTGCTCGGCGAATGCGGGCTCGTTGAGGTGGAGGTCGAGTTCGATGAGCTCGCGGTTGGATGCCGCCTGCCAGCCGGATCGGATGGTATCGAACAGGGCGGCATCGGCCTCGGGATCGTGGAAGGGCTGGCCGGGGGCATCAAGGGCCGACACGCCGCCCAACGGCAGAAGGAAGCGGACCGGCCCCTGCATGCGGTTGAGTCGGGAGACGATGAACTCGCCGATCCGGCGGTTCTCCTCGGGGGTCGTGCGCATCAGCGTCACCTGGGCATTGTGCACATGCAGGCGCCGGCTGGAGAATTGACGTGGCACGCTGCCCATCGCGCCGAAATTCACCATGTCCACGGCGCCGACAGAGCCGACATAGGGCAGCTTCGTGCGAATGACCGCCCCAAAGCGATCCTCGGTCGCTGGAAAGACGCCGCCAATCAGCAGGTCGGGCACTTCGGTGGTGGTGACATCGATTAGGCCGGCGACCAAGCCGGAATCGGCGAGCTTTTCCATCGATTGTCCGCCCGTGCCAGTGGCGTGGAAGATATAGACCTCATGGGTCTTTTCCATCTGTTGGCGCACCATGGTCACGCAGGAAGTGGTGACGCCAAACATGCTCATGCCGAGGCCCGGTTTATCAGCCTGCGAAACCGGCACGGCATTAAGCGCCATGCCGGCAGCGGCGTGGGCGGCATTGCCGATGACCTTGCGCGATATAGCGTTGAGGCCGGCTATATCGACCACCGAATACATCATGGTGAGGTCGGTGGGGCCGACATAGGGCGCGGTATTGCCGGAGGCGAC
This sequence comes from Mesorhizobium sp. M0816, assembly GCF_040320005.1. NCBI lineage: Bacteria > Pseudomonadati > Pseudomonadota > Alphaproteobacteria > Hyphomicrobiales > Phyllobacteriaceae > Mesorhizobium > Mesorhizobium sp. M0816. The sequence continues at coordinate 25,763 of NZ_JAMYOT010000039.1, forward strand.
GGTCGAAACCATCACCTTCGGCACACCGATCGGCAGTGTGCGCATGGCCTCGGTGACGAGGGCCGTATTGCCGGTGCCGCCTAGGCCCAGTACCGCGCCGATATCGGTTCGGCTGGCGAGAAAACGCGTTAGTGCCTTGGCCATGGCGGAAACTGCCACGCCTCGATCGACGAGCCCCTCCAGCGCTTCCTTGCCATCGGGATGATGGGCAGCAACGACCGAGGCGGCGATATCCGCGTCTTCTCCAACCCCCTGCATGCCGACATCGACCAGCACTGGTTCTCCTCCAGCGTGTCGTACCTGTTCGGCGGCATAGCGCAATTCCAGGGCCTTTGTGTCCATCGTCCCCACCACATAGACCTTCGCCATATCTCCCCCCTCTCACTCGACACGCGCCATTATCTCGTTGTCACGGATAAACTGCTCGTTACATATTGCATATTCCTTTGAAGATTGTATATAGTGGAGGAAATTAGGAATTGCAAATGAACGCACCACGCCATCTCACCCTGCGCGAGCGCATCTACGAGGAGATCGTCCGGATGATCGTGTCGGGCGAATTGCCTTCGGGCGCCCCGCTGGATGAAAAGGCGCTGACCGAGAAGCTTCAGGTTAGTCGCACGCCGTTCCGGGAGGCGCTGGGTACTCTCAGCAAGGAGGGGCTGATCGAGATTAGACCGTATCGCGGTTTCTTCGTGCGTAGCTTCTCGCGCAAGGAAATCGACGGGCTCTATGAATTGCGCAAGGTCCTCGAATGTTTCGCGGTGGAACTAGCCGTGCCGCATATGAGCAACCACCACATCGCTGCCTTCCAGCGCATCCTAGGCAGCGCCGTCGATGCATTGCGACGTGGGGACATGCAGGATTATGGCAAATACGACCGAGAGTTCCACGAGATGATTGCCGAGCTTTCCGACAACGCTGCGTTGATTGAAACACTTGGCCGCCTGGCTTTGCAGATCCAGATCGGGCGTGTCATCGCCAACGAGAATCCGGACTTTGCCGAACAAGCTGCGCGCGAACGCGACCACATTCTGGCGGCCTTCCGGCTGCGCGACACGCGCGGCGCGGTGGCGCTGATGCACACGCATATTTCGGACGTTCAACGGGCTGTGCTGGCGCGTTTCGGCGAGGAGAGCGTGAGCAAGGAAGGCGGCTGAACTGCCTCCGTCGGACTTGCGGCCGGGCAGGCTCAAGTCCAGTGCCCATCTCGACCGCCCTCGTGACTGCGCCGCGAGTTCGGTTTCCACTGTGGCGCGGGTAGATTGACGGCGCCAAACAGGCCCCGAGGGAGAAGGCGAAGAATGGACGCCGAGAGTTTTGTGGCGCGAGCCAGTGAAGGCGAGCGGATGGAGACAGGCTGGGGGGAGCTGAACTGGAAGGTCACCGACAGCGTCATGGCAGGAGCCGAGATGACCTTGGGTACCTGCTATATTAAGCCGGGAGAGCGCAATCAGCTGCACTCCCACCCCAATTGCGAGGAATTCCTGCATGTCCTGTCCGGCGTCTGCGAGCATCGGCTGGATAACGTGACGGTGACCCTGAGGGCCGGGGACACCATTCGCATACCGCGCAATATTAAGCATTGGGCCCGGGCCATCGGTGCCGAGCCGCTCCTTGCGCTGATCATGTTTTCCTCCGGCAAGCGGCAGGCCGTCAATCATGAAGGCGACGGCGGCGGTGTAGCCTGATTTCTGAAAGTCGGCTGCGCCGCTTCCACCTACCACAGGCGTGATTCGCTGTGAAGACGGATGCCAAAGCTCTTGACCCTTCTTGGATATTGTATACTCTTTGGTAATAAGAATGCAGATCCAAGGCGGGAGTGAGCGCCTCAACACTGTTTGGACATTGCGCGATTACGGGGTGGTCGCGTCCGGGGAGTTGGCAACGGGCAGGAGGGGCGCGTTTCGATCGATCGGCCGAACGTCACATCGGCGCAGCGTGCCACCAGGATGCTGGAAAAGAATGGCATTTCCTTTGCCGCTACCGCGGCTAAGGCGATTTCGCGACATATGGTGCGCTGGAGTGGGGCGACGGCTTGAAAGCCCGTCAGAAGCCGGCGCGTTTGAAGGAAATTCAGAAGCAGCGAAGGGCCGAATTGGTCGGCAGGCTGTCTAAAGGGAGGAGATCATCATGCAGGTCAAGATGTCACGGCGGCGGTTTCTGGTTGGAACCGCGCAACTTGGGGCAGGGGCGGCGTTTCTCAGCCTCGATATCGCCCAGGCCTTGGGCCAGAACGAGGGGATTGGGCGCAGCCTGATCGGCGAACTCGAAGGCCCCGAGGTCATTACCGACGAGGCGGCTTGGCCAACGTCATTTTCCGAGGCGCCGGACTTGGCGGCTCGCGTGAGTGCCGGCGATTTGCCCCCGGTGATCGAGCGCATCGGCAAGCATCCGCTGGTCATCAAGCCCGTCCACGAGATCGGCCGTTATGGCGGATCTTGGCGGCGTGCCTTCACCGGTCCGGGCGACATACCCAATGGCGTGCGCAATGCTAGTGGACCGGACAATGTGCTGTTCTTCGACTATACCGCCCAGAACGTCGTGCCCAATATCGCCCGTGGCTGGGAAACCAGCGTCGACGGCAAGGAAACCCTCCTGTTCCTGCGCGAGGGCATGCGCTGGAGCGATGGCGAGCCATTTACGGCCAACGATTTCGTGTTCTGGTTCGAGGATATCTACCAGAACCGCGAGATCGTGGCGAGCGAGTCCGACGTTCTTTCGCCCAACGGCAAGCCCGGTCGAGTGGAGAAGGTCGACGACTACACCGTCAAGCTCAGCTTCGACGAACCCTATTCGTTCATCGTCGAGATTCTAGCCGGATACACCGACCTCGGTGGCAGCTCCAGCGCCGGCTCCTATGGCATGGGCCTGTTCGCGCCCGCTCATTATCTCAAGATCTTCCTGCCCAAATATGGCGACGCCGACAAGATCGCAGCCGACGCGGCGGCGGCCGGGTACGACAATTGGGTATTGTATTTCCACGCAAAATCCGATTGGGCGCTCAATCCCGACCTTCCCGTCGTCACCCCCTGGAAGGTCACCCGGCCAATCAATGAGGCTGTGTGGGAATTCGAGCGCAATCCCTACAGCGTCTGGGTCGATACCGCGGGCAACCAGTTGCCTTATATCGATAAGATTTCCTTCGGGCTGGCGGAGAACTTGGAACTGGTGAATCTGAGGGTGATCGCCGGCGAATATGACTGGCAGGAACGCCATGTGGATATCAGAAAGCTGCCGGTGCTGCTGCAGAACCAACAGGCCCAGAACTACAAAGTCTACATCGATCCCAGTGATCACGGTTCGGACCTGATGCTCAGCCTCAACCAGAGCTACGAAGCCGATTCCGAAATTGCCAGGTGGCTCCAGAACGTCAACGTGCGCCGCGCCCTGTCGCTGGGCATCGACCGTGACGAGCTCAACGAAATCTTCTTTCTGGGCATCGGGCAACCGCGCAGCATCGTTGCCGCCGACTCGAATAAATACAATCCTGGCGCCAAATACGGCAAACTATGGGCGACAAAAGACGTCGAGAAGGCAAATGCGCTGCTCGACGAAGCGGGGCTCACCAAAAGGGATGGCGCCGGATATCGCCTGCGCACGGATGGCAAGGGCCGCCTGACCTTCGAGATCGCATCATATGCCGGCGCCCTGCTGCCTTACGGAGAGATGTCGGAATCCATTCGCACCCAATGGCGGGTCATCGGCATCAATGCCAGGGTCACCGAAGGTGAACGCAATATGGTGGACACCAGGACTCGCAACAATGACGTGCAGATCTTCGCCTTCGTTGGCGACGGTTCCGACCATCTGTTCGCTTTTCCCTGGAACATCATTCCAGTCTGGGCAGGATCCCCTATTGGTCCCCTCTGGGGCGCCTGGTATGCCAGCAAGGGGCAGCAGGGTGTCGAACCCGATGCGGTGATGAAGGAAATCCTGGCAAAGTACACCGCGGCCCTAGTCGCCTCGGATGAGGACCGCATCCGTCTTGGCAAGGAAATCTGGGCGGCTCTCGTCGATAATGTCTACTGTATTGGCGGGGTCGGGCTATCGCCGGCTTATGGCGGGATACGTGTCGTGAAGAACACCATGGGTAACGTGCCTGCCCGCCAGTACAACGGCCCGGATGCAAAGACGTCCGCGCAGTCCCGGCTGATGTCAGTGTTTTTCAAGTAGTTCCGCGCCTCAACGTCAACAAGGATCGCATTCCATGAAGCGCCTCACCGCCGCTGTCATCGGGCTCGGCCTCGGCCGGCTCCATGCCAAAAACTACATGCAAAATCCGGCGGTCGAGCGGGTCGTGGTCTGCGATCCAGATCCGGCGCAACTCGACAGGCTTAGGCACGAACTGCCTGAGCTGGCGGCGTTCCATGCAGACATCGCCACGATGCTGAAGGAGGAACGTCCCGATGTGGTCAGCATCGTCACGCCCGACCATATGCATCGTGGTCATGTAGAAGAGGTGATGGCCTCGGGCCACCACGTGCTATTGACCAAGCCGATCGCCAATTCCCGCGTGGATGCCGAGGCGATCGTCGCCACAGGGCAGGCAAGCGGCAAGCAGTTGATGGTCGCTCACGAAGCGCGTTTCCGGGCTCGTTTCCAGATGCTGCGCCAGCTGGTCGCCGAAGGCTACTTCGGTGACATCATCAGCGTGCGGCTGGACTCGATCTGGGACAAGCGCGACCATTTCGCCCACTCTCCCTGGTATGCCAGCCGGGAAGCAGACCGCTCGGTGCTGACCGGCACCGGCATCCACGAAGTGGACCTGGTGCGCTTCATCGTCGGCCAGCAGGCCTCCCGCGTCTATGCCAGCGGCAACGATTTGGGCGATCTCGATTTTCCTCGGCAGAAAACGGTCGTCGCCACCATTGACTTTAGTGACGGCTGCATCGCCCAGGTGGGAGCCACCTATGTGGCGCGCTGGCCCAAGGCCGGAGAAGTCCCCGACCAGATCAGAATCATCGGCACCAAGGGCATGGTGATCGGCGACCGCTATTCCCATGATGGCGAAGATGAATGGCGCTACCTGCCGACCCCGGGCAATACCATCGAGGATGGCACCAAGGGCTGCGTCGATGCCTTTGTGGATGCCATCGCCAATGACCGGCCGGTGGCGGTTTCCGGCGAAGATGCACTGGCGTCCATGACACTGTGCTTCGCCGCCGACGAATCCGCTGCCTCCGGCCAGCCTGTGCTGATCTCCGACACTGAACCGATGAGGAGGCGTGCATGAGCCGCATACGTCTGACCATGCTCAATTCCATGGCCGGCAGCGATCTGGCTGTCGCCCTTGATCGCCATGTGCAGGAAGGGCTTGGGATATGCGATCTGAAGGACGGCATCTTCGGCAAACGCCTGGAAGACCTATCCCACGATCAGTTGCGTAGTCTGGCCGATGAAATCACGGCGCGGGGCCTCAACACCCATTGCTTGTCCACGTCGCTCGGCGACCACGACCTTGCCCTGGGACGAGAGTGCTGGCGCCAGGTCAATTCCGAAATACTCGACCACGTTCTTTCCGCCGCTGAAATCCTCAAGCCAGCGCTCATCAGGGTGATCGCCGCCAAGGATACATCCCGTCCGCAGGGCGGGGCGCAAAATATGAACCGGGTGCTTGCCCAACATCCGTGGGTGCCTGCCGCCTATGACGAGATCATCGGCCACATCAACGCCGCGGGCTTCGATGTCGTCGTTGAAAACGAAGCCCACGACTGCATCATTACCTCGCCCGAGGATGTGCGCGACCTGTTTGCAACCCTGAAGCCTGGCCATCGTGTAAGCTATACTTGGGACGTGCAGAACATGTGGCAGATGGGTACCCTGCCATCCCGTGAGGTGCTCGACAAGCTGCTGCCGCTGCTCGGAATGCTCCACCTCAAGGGAGGCCGGGCCGGCAGCGATGGCACCCTCAAGGATGCCTCCAGCCTGGCCGACGCCTCCTGGCCGGTTGCCGATATCGTGCGGGCAGCTATCGAGAGCGGCCGGGTCGAGGTGATCTGCATCAATCCGTCGCATGGCACCAGGGCGGCCGGTTTCGACGACTGGGCCGTCGCCCGGGACGACCTGAGGTTCATCCGTGCTGCTGACCAGCGCGTCGCCTGAGCGGGAAAAGCACGATGGTCAAATATCTCATCCGGCGCTTTCTGTTGGCGATACTGACCTGCATCGTTATCTCGCTGCTGAGCTTCATCATCATCCAGCTGCCACCGGGGGATTACGTCACCAGCTATGTGCTGGACCTGACCTCCGCTGGCCAACACATTACGCCCGAGCAGGAAGCGGCCCTGCGTGCCCTTTACGGGTTGGACGAACCGGTCTGGACGCAGTATCTGCTCTGGATCAGCCGCGTAGCTGTCGGCGATTTCGGTATGTCGATGGAATGGCGCAAGCCGATTTCCGAATTGATTGGGGAGCGGCTGCTTCTCACAGCCGTGCTCGCAATCGCCACGCTGCTGCTGACCTGGATATTGGCCCTACCAATCGGTATCTATTCAGCGGTCCGAAAATATTCCATCGGCGATTATGCCGCCACGGTTATCGGCTTCATCGGGCTGGCAGTGCCGAGTTTCCTCAGTGCTCTGGTCATCAGCTACATCGGCTTTGCCTATTTCGGCCTCAACGTTGGCGGCCTGTTCTCGCCCGAATATGCCAATGCGCCCTGGAGCTGGACGCGGCTGTGGGACATGTTGTGCCATCTGCCGCTGCCGGCCGGCATCTTGGCTCTGGCAAGCTGCGGCCCAATCATCCGCATCATGCGGGCCAACCTCCTCGATGAATTGCAGAAGCCTTATCTGGTGACGGCGCTTTCCAAGGGCATGAGCCCGTGGCGCGCCATCATGAAATATCCGGTCAGGATAGCTCTCAATCCCTTCATCAGCACGATCGGCCATACACTGCCCTATGTGGTCTCCGGCACCATCATCGTCTCGCTAGTTTTGGGCCTGCCGACGGTGGGGCCAGTGCTGTACCGGGCACTGATCAGTCAGGACATGTTTGTTGCAGGCACCGTGGTGCTGCTGCTCGGCGTTCTCACGGTGATCGGCACGCTGCTTTCCGACCTGCTGCTCGCCATTACCGATCCCCGGATAAGGATGACATAGGAGCCCGACATGACAGATATCGTGTCTTCCCGAGCCAAGAGTCACGCCGAATCCGTTTATTGTGCCGGCCAATGGACTCTGATGTGGCGGCGCTTCCTCAGGCATCGCCTGGCGGTGCTTGGCGGCGTTGTTGTATTGCTGCTCTACGTGATCTCGGTCGGAGCAGGATTCTTCGCCTATGCCCATCCTGAGGCCGGCTCGGCGAGCCGTTCCTTGATCCCGCCGCAACCTATCGCCCTGTTCAACGAAGGCCGATTCGAACCGCATGTGCTGGGCCTGAAGCGCGTGCGCGATCCGCAAACTTTCCAGCTTGTCTATACTCCCGATCCCGAGAACCGTATCCCTGTGCGAATTTTCGGGGAAGGCTTTGAGTACCACCTCTTCGGCCTTTTCCCAACCAATATTCATCTGATCACGGCCACCGATGAGGCCGGCAACAATGCCCTCAACCTCGCAGGCACCGACGTGCAGGGACGCGATTTCTTCTCCCGCATGGTGTTCGCCACCCGCGTCTCAATGACCATCGGCCTGGTGGGAGTCACCATCAGCCTGCTTCTGGGCGTGACGTTGGGGGCCATATCTGGACTCTATGGCGGCCTCGTCGATGAGACCATCCAGCGCATCATCGACATCCTGAACTCAATTCCGACCATTCCCCTGTGGATGGGTATCGCCGCCTCGGTGCCGCCGGACTGGGAGCCGACGCAGGTCTATTTCGCCGTCACCATCATCATTTCGCTGATCGGCTGGACTGACCTCGCCCGCGTCACGCGCGGACGGTTTCTGGCCATGCGCACCGAGGATTTCGTGACGGCAGCTCGTCTCGACGGGGCATCGGAGCCGCGCGTCATCTTCAAGCACATGGTGCCGTCCTTTCTCAGCCACATTATCGCGGCCACGACACTGGCAGTGCCGGCAATGATCCTCAGCGAAACTGCGCTGAGCTTTCTTGGCCTCGGTCTCAGGCCGCCCGCAATCAGCTGGGGCGTCCTGTTGCAGCAATCGCAGAACGTGCAGGCAATCGCCATGACGCCCTGGCTGCTGTTGGCGGCGCTTCCCGTGATCGTCGCAGTGCTTGCTTTCAATTTCCTCGGAGACGGTATTCGCGATGCAGCAGATCCTTACTCAAGGTAGCCTGAGCGCCCAACTGGTGGCGGCCAAGGCAGACCCGGACTATATCCTCGACGTTCGCGACCTGGCCGTCGACCTCAAGACGGAGGACGGCATCGTCAGTGCCGTGGACGGTTTCAGCCTGAAGCTCAGGCGCGGATTGACCGTCTGCATCGTTGGCGAAAGCGGTTGCGGCAAGAGCATCACCGCCCGCGCCCTCTTACGCTTGCTTCCGGACAATGGCCGGATCATTGCCGGCGAGGCACGGTTCCGGGCCGGCGACGGCAGCACTGTCGATCTGACCCGGGAAGAGGCCAATGGCCTGAGGATGCGCAGCCTGCGTGGTCAGGACCTGGCGCTCATCTTCCAGGAGCCGATGACGTCGCTGTCGCCGATCCATACGATCGGCGACCAGATCACCGAGACGATTCACCTGCATCACCACGTCAGCCATAAGGAAGCGCGCCGTCGCGCCGCCGACATGCTGGCCCGGGTGGGTATTCCACGTGCCGAGACGCGGCTGGATTCTTATACATTCCAGCTTTCCGGCGGCATGCGCCAGAGGGCGATGATCGCCATGGCCCTGATTAACCGTCCGCAATTCCTCATTGCCGACGAGCCGACAACGGCCCTCGACGTTACCACCCAGGCACAGATTCTCGATCTCCTGCGTAAACTGCGGGCCGACTACGGCATGAGCATGATGTTCATCACCCACGATTTGGGCGTGGTGGCGGAAATGGCCGACGAGGTAGTGGTGATGTATCTGGGCGCGGTGGTCGAACGCGCGAACGTGCGGGATTTCTTCCATTCCCCGCAACATCCCTATTCTCAGGCCTTGCTGCGCTCCACGCCACGGCCGGATGGCGGGCTTGGGCGGCTGGAGTCCATTCAGGGCACGGTTCCCGATCCGCTCAACCGCCCACTCGGATGCGGCTTCAACCCTCGTTGCCAATTGTGCATCCGAGGCCTGTGCGACGTCGAGGAGCCACCGACAGTATCGCTTGCCAATGGCACCGATGTAAAATGCTGGCTCTACGCTCCCGAACGAGCCGGAGTGCCGCTGACTGGGCAGCCGGCCAAAATAGATAGTCTGCGGCGGATAGCGAATAAAGCGCCTGATCCGGTTCAGGTTGGCGGGACGATCATCGAGGTCAAAGACCTCAAGATGCATTTCGGCATTGGCAAGGGGTGGCTGCGCCGTCCCGTCGGCGCCGTCCGGGCGGTGGATGGCATCGATCTCGACATCCGCGAGGGCGAAACGCTCGGCATTGTCGGCGAAAGCGGCTCGGGCAAGACGACGCTGGGCAAGAGTATCATCCGCATTTACGAGCCGACTGGCGGCGCGGTGAATTTCCACCGGCGCGACGGTTCCGTGGTCGATCTGGCTCACCTCAAGTCCCGGGACCTAAAGGCCTCACGCCGCGATATTCGGATGATTTTTCAGGACCCTTATTCTTCACTCAATCCGCGCGCCACCGTGGGCAATATCATCGCTGAGCCGCTGCTGGTCAACAAGATCCTGTCCGGAGAGGCGCTCGAGGCACGGGTCTGCGAGCTGCTGGAGCGGGTCGGGCTGCGGGCAGAATATCGGCATCGCTATCCTCATGCCCTTTCCGGCGGCCAGCGCCAGCGCATTGGCATTGCCCGCGCCCTGGCCCTGGAGCCGCGCATCATCATCTGCGACGAGGCGGTATCGGCGCTCGATGTATCCGTGCAGGCGCAGATTCTCAACCTGCTCGACGACCTTCAGAAGGAATTCGGCTTTACCTATTTGTTCATCGCTCATGACCTTAGCGTTGTGCGGCAGATCTGCAATCGCACCGCCGTCATGTATCTGGGGCGGGCAATCGAGATCGGCGAGACAGACCGCCTTTTCGAGCGGCCGATGCATCCCTACACAGAAGCGCTGCTCAGCGCCGTGCCTGTGCCGGACCCCGATGCCAATGTGAAGGAACACCGGATCGTACTGATGGGCGAAATTCCCGATCCGTCGAACTCGCCCAGCGGGTGCCCGTTCCATACCCGCTGCCGCTATTCCGACGAAACAAGATGCGTCACCGAAGTGCCTGTTCTGGCGCTTCAGAAGGACGGTCGCAAGGCTGCTTGTCACTATGCCGAGACCCTCGAATTACGCGGCCAGCGTAGTCACGGTGAGCTGTTCATGAAGCTACCGCGCTGATCTGATGCGTGAACTTGCAAGAAAAGAGCAGATGGTGTGATCGATCGATCCAGGACGCGTGATACTCCGTTCCCGGCAATGGCCTTCGTAGGTCGCGTCCCTGTTTGGAACACGCGTCGCGGAAACATCTTGGCCAGCGGTTATTTGTGACCGCACACAAAGGCCGGACATATGAGCGCAAGCGATCCGATCAAATCATTGCTCAATTCTTGCAAAGAGGGGGCCAATGGTATGGACCCCGCCCTCGCGGCGAGGTGGAATCTCGAACGTCAACTGCGATGAAGGAGGATGCCATGCAGGTCGTTCGGATAGGTCTGGATTTGGCGAAGTATGTCTTCGAGGTTCACGGCGTCGACAACCACGGGAATGTCGTTGTGCGAAAGAGGCTGCGTCGCGATGCGGTGGCCCGCTTCTTCGCCAATTTGCCGGCGTGTCTGGTCGGCATGGAGGCTTCGAATGGGGCGCACTATTGGGCTCGCGTGCTCACTGAGCTTGGCCATCAGGTGCGGCTGATCAGCCCTCAGTTCGTGACGCCATACGTCAAGTCAAACAAGAACGACCGGAACGATGCAGAAGCCATCTGCGAAGCGGTCGGCCGGCCGTCAATGCGCTTCGTTCCGCCGAAATCCGTTGAACAGTTGGCCGTGCAGGCCGTCCATCGGATTCGCCGTCGCCTCGTATCGGATCGGGTTAAGCTGGTGAACCAGGTGCGCGGTCTTCTTGCCGAGCACGGCATCGTCATCCCGAGGGACATCATCCAGTTGCGACGTGGCCTCGCCGAGGTCATCGCAGGCTGCGATGACGGCCTCAGCGAGCTGGTGCGTTCTCTCATGAGGGATCTGCGGGAGGAATTGGCTGAACTGGATCGGCGAATTGCATCCTACGATCGCCGGATACGGGAAATCTTCCGCAACAGCGAGCCGTACCAACGCCTCGGCAAGATCGAAGGCATTGGGCCGATAACGGCGACGGCATTGATTGCAGCTGTCGGTGACAGAACCTGCTTCAAGAACGATCGCCAGTTCGCGGCGTGGCTGGGCCTTGTGCCGAAGCAGCGATCAAGTGGAGGACGGGCCCGACTGTTCGGCATCAGCAAACGCGGCGACCGTTATTTGCGCACGCTGATGATCCATGGCGCTCGCGCCGCTCTGGGTCGCGCCGGCGGCAAACAGGATCCGCGAAGCCTCTGGCTCGGCAAGTTGCGGCAACGGCGCCATCCCAATGTCGCGGCGGTCGCGCTCGCCAACAAGAATGCGAGGATCGTCTGGTCGATGCTCTCGGGTAATGCTGCCTATCAACCGGACCTGTCGGTGAAAGCAGCCTGACGGTCCCTGGAGAGCGAGAAGGAGGTCCCACCTCGGCAATTGCAGCAAAATGGCAGGAGATGGCGAAACCGTCACCCCGTCGCTTCCAGAACCTGGTGTGTGGACCGGCACGGCTTCGGCCGATGTCTGGGGGCCGTTGAGGTGGAAGCGGGCGAAAACCCATCGAGGCTCGCGGCCATGGCACGGTGGTGACGTTGCAATCACCGATTCCCGTGGAAAGGGAAGTGCCATGACCAATCGAGAAGTTAGACTGAGCAGGGGTGGGTTGAAAGCGTTGCTGTTGTCGGATGAGGACGGCTTTCGCAAGGTATTGCAGACTGTGGTGCAGGAGGCTTTGGAAGCCGAGATGACGGAGGCGATCGGGGCCGAGAAAGGCGAGCGGACGACGGAGCGGGTTAGTTACCGGTCCGGCTATTACGAACGCAAGCTTGTGACGCGGGTTGGCGTGCTGGAGCTTCGGGTTCCGCAAGATCGGGCCGGCCGGTTCTCGACGGAGTTGTTTGAGCGTTATCAGCGCTCGGAGAAGGCATTGGTGTCGGCGCTGGTCGAGATGTACGTGCAAGGTGTGTCGACCCGGAAGGTCAAGGCGATCACCGAGGAGCTGTGCGGCCATTCCTTCTCGGCCTCGACGGTGAGCCAGGCAACGGCGCGGCTGGATGAGGCGCTGAAGGCATTCTATGAGCGGCGGCTTGCCGAACCTTATCCCTATCTCATTTTGGACGCGCGCTACGAGCGGGCGCGCGAGGCCGGCGTGATCGCCAGCCAGGCGGTCTTGGTGGCGATCGGGGTCGACTGGGAGGGCCGGCGCCAGGTGCTCGGTGTCGAGCTGGCCAACCGTGAAAGCCATTCGAGCTGGCGCGAGTTCGTGGCAGGGCTCAAGCAGCGCGGGCTCGCCGGCGTGGAATTCGTCGTCTCCGACGACCATCCGGGGCTCAGGGCAGCGATCCGGGAAGTCCTGCCTGAAGCAGTCTGGCAGCGCTGTTACGTGCACTTCCTCAGAAACGCGCTCGATTATGTGCCGCGCAAGGTCGATGACGACTGCCTGATGGAGCTCAGATGGTTCTATGACCGGCGCGACCTAGCCGAGGTCAAGCGCGACCTGGCGCAGTGGATCGCCAAATGGCAGGCCAAATACCCGAAATTAGTGAACTGGGTAGAGGACAATATCGAGGAGACGCTGAGTTTCTATCGGCTGCCGCTTGCCCATCACAAGCACATGAAGTCGACGAACATGCTGGAGCGGCTGAACCAGGAGATCAAGCGGCGTACCCTGGTCGTCCGCATCTTCCCCAGTCAGCAGAGCTGTCTGCGGCTGGTTCGGGCACTGGCGGTGGAGATCCACGAGAACTGGCTCGAGGCGACCCGCTACCTCAATATGGATCATTTGCGCGAGCACAAGAAGGAGAGCCTGAGGGCATTGGCCGCCTGAGACGCGGCCGCCATGTCCGCCGCTCCGCTAAACACGGGGGCTGCGCGGCGGACACGCCAACGTCACAGCTACTGCCACCCCACTTTTGCAGAACTTGACGCACACAACTCGCGGATCCGTAGGTGTCGCGTCGCCCGCCGGCTCCCGATTGTTCAAGGAAGGGAGCCAATGAGACGTGTGATTGGAATGGACATCCACCGCACTTTTGCGGAAGTGGTTTTCTGGGAAGATGGCCGGCTGCGCCACCACGGACGGATCGACATGACCCGCTCCGGTTTGGAAGGGTTCGGCCGCAGCCTGGTTGCAACTGACGAGGTCGTTGTCGAGGCGACCGGCAATGTCATGGCGGTGGTGCGCGTGCTTTCGCCCTTCGTCGGCCGGGTGATTGTCGCCAATCCATGCAGGTGAAGGCGATCGCCCATGCCAGGATAAGACCGACAAGATCGATGCCGGCGTTCTGGCGCAGCTCCATGCCAGCGGCTTTCTGCCGGAGGTCTGGGTATCTGACGAGCGGACCGAGCGGCTTCGCCGCCTCGTCGCGTGGCGCAACCAGGTAGTTCGGCATCGCACGCGCGTGAAGAACGAGGTGCATGGCATCCTGCAGGCGCACCTCGTGCCGAAGTGCCCGCATGCCGATCTGTTCAACAATCGCGGCCGCGCCTGGCTTGAGCGGCAGGTGCTTCCCGACGACGAACGGGCCGCGATCGCCAGACATATCCGTGAGATCGATCGCCTGGCCGAGGATCTGGCAGACCTTGATCGTGATATCGCCAGGGATGCGATTGACGATCCGCAGGTCGGTCGGCTTCAGACGATCACCGGCGTCAATGCCGTCGTGGCCACCGGGATCATTGCGGCGATCGGGGATATCCACCGGTTCGGCGAACCGCAGAAGCTGGTGAGCTACTTCGGCCTCAATCCGCGCGTCCGGCAATCCGGTCTTGGCATCGCCCAGTATGGCCGGATCAGCAAGCACGGGCGTTCCCACGCACGTGCCATGCTGGTCGAGGCCGCCTGGGCGGCGGCGAAGGTGCCCGGACCGCTCAGAGCCTTCTTCCTGCGCATCCGCAACAAGCGCGGTCATCAGGTTGCGGCGGTCGCGGTCGCCCGCAAGCTCGCCGTGCTGATCTGGCACATGCTGACGAAGCAGGAGAACTATCTGTGGGTGAGGCCTGCGTTGGTGGCGGCGAAGCAGCGACAACTCGCCCTCAAGGCCGGCGCGCCCAACGAACGCGGTGTTGGTCGTCGCGGTTCAGCCTACGCCTACAATGTCAAGGAATTGCGCAACCGGGAGAAGGCTGCGGCCGAGCATGCTGAGCGTGCCTATGAGCTGATGGTCCGCCAGTGGCGACAGCGAGGGCCGAAGCGGCGCACGGACGCCACAAAGGAGGAACGGCTATGAAGGCAGCGCGGCGGCGCTTTCATCCTCAGGCGCCGCTCTTTGCCACGTGGTCGTCCGTGCTGGGAGAATTTAGCACATGAGCTGACAAAGCGCTTGTCGATGTCATCCGTGGTGTAGATGATCCGCCGCACGCTTTCGGGATAGGCGAAGAATGGGACGACTTGGCTCCAGTTGCGCCGCCAGCTTTGCGTGATCGCCGGATATCGCTGCCCCAGGTAGCCGGCCTCGAAGTCCTCAAGTGCCTTCATGCCGGCTTCGGCGTCCTTGGCCCGGTAGATCGCGCGCAGCGCCGGCACGACGGGCTTGCGGTCCTTCCAGGACACGAACTCCAGGGAATGGCGGATCAGGTGCACGATGGGCCTGTTGAAGAAGTGCTTTTTTGCCCGGCAATTTCGGGCTCCGAGCCGGTGGCGATCAACCTGTACAACGACGCGTCATACCGCGGCGAGCCTCTGAAATTTGATGCTGACCGCCGAATTGCTGATGAGCAGAAGCAGGAAGCCGTAGAGTGCGACGGCCAGCCGCTTCAGATTAATGGCCGCAGCGGTCAGGAAGGCCTGGATGCGCATATTGTCCAGTCCTCGGCGCACCGCGCGGGCGAGGCCGTGCCATGTCTTGGCTTCGCCATGCACGCCCTCGACCCGCCAGCGATGACGCTGATAGAGATCTTTTTCCTTTCGACCCCATCCGAGCCGCTTGCGCCGCGCCCTCAGCAATGAAGGATGATCGACGTTGAACACGACGACGCGGGCGTGGCGCGACGGACTAACGCAGCGTTCCCGTAGCGGACATGCGCGACAATCCTTGCCGCGTGCCTGGAAATGTTGGAATGAGCCCTTTTGCAGCTTGCCTTTTGGCCGCTGGATTTTTCCTCGCGGACAGCGCGCCAGATTATGCAGGGCGTCGAACTTGAAGCGGCGCGTCGGAATGACCTTTCCAGGACGTGGCTCGGCCTTGGCCGGAACGATGGCCTCTATGCCGCGATCCTCCAGTGCCCTAAACACCTTGGCATATGCATAGCCGGCGTCCATCGTCGCCGTAGCGATGGCCGAACCCGTCGTCTCGGCAATAGCGTTGAGACGCTCCTCTACAGCCATGCCCTCGTTCTGTTCACCTGTCGCTACCTCAACGTCGACAATGACGCCGCACTGGTCGTCGACCGCCGTATGTTGCTTGTAGGCCGGCTCCAGTCGGCGGTTGCGCGCGTTGGTCGCCATCGTGGCGTCGGGGTCGGTTACGCACACCTTCTTGAACTTGCCGGTCTGCCGGCTGGCGCGGAGCGCTTCGATCTCTGCGTCGTTGATCTCGGCCACCGCCTCGACATGCCGAACCGCCAGGCTGTCCCAACTGACGTCGGCGCGGATCAGTGAAGCGTCGATATGAACGATCTCGCCTTTGGCGATCTTCGCCGTAATGCAGGCATGAACTGTGCGCTGGAAAATGCGCCGGAAGCGTTCCGCGCCCGAGCGCTGCCGTATCCGGGTCAGGCTCGAATGATCGGGCAGCGTCTCATGCAGGCCGTAGCCGATGAACCAGCGGATCGCGACATTCACCTGCGCCTCCCGCATCAGCCGGCGGTCGTGCACGATCCCGAGCAGAAAGCCGGCAAGCATAAGGCGCACCGCCACCTCGGGATCAATGCCAGGCCGACTGTTATCGGCACAGTAAAAGTCAGCTACCTCCTCGCGCAGCCAATCCAAATCGAGAACGCGATCGACGCGGGCCAGAATGTGATCGTCGGGAACCAATTGCCGCAATGACCCCGTCATGAACAGCTCGAGCTGATCCCGCTCCTTTCGTCCCAGCATCGCCAGCTCCCGAGAATCAACGGCAGCTCGATTGAATCAGCGTGACGGCACTTCTTCAACACGCCTACGATGCAGGTCTGGACGACGGTTTAGGGAAAGACGGCGTTGATCGCCTCGGGAAAGCCCTTCAGTCCGTCGACGACCGCGATCAGGATATCGCCGACGCCGCGGCTCTTCAGCTCGTTCATGACCGCAGCCAGAACTTGGCGCCCTCGGTCTGCTCGATCCAGATGCCAAGAATCTCCTTCGTGCCATCGGGCAGGATGCCGAGCGCAATGTATACGGCCTTGTTCCTGACGAAGCCCTCGTCCCTGATCTTGACCCGGATCGCGTCGAAAAAGACGAGCGGCTAGCAGATGTCGAGCGGCCGGTTCTGCCATTCGGCAACCTCCTCCAGGACGGCATCGGTGACAGCCGAGATCAGGTCCGGCGATACGTCGATACCATAGAGTTCTTCCAGGTGGCCGCCGATCTCGCGCACCGTCATGCCGCGCGCATACATGGAGATGATCTTGTCGTCGAAGTCTGGGAAGCGGCGCTGATATTTGGCGATCAGCTTCGGATCGAAGGTTCCGGCACGGTCGCGCGGGATCCTCAGCGCCATCTTCGATGTGCCCGTCAGCACCGACTTCCGCGAATGGCCGTTGCGACGATTGACGTTCCCCTCGGTGCTCTCGTCCTCAAGGTGCTCGTCGAGCTCGGCGCTCAAAATGCGCTCCGAAAGCGCCTTCTTCAGGTCGTCAAGCAGACCCTCCTTGGCGAAAACCTCGTTCGGATCACGACCGGCAAGCAGCTGGTCCAGAAGTTCTTTCTCGATAGCCATGTGATGATTCTCTCCTTTCCATCATCATGGCCTCGCGCACAGAATTCCTGACAGTCCCAGATTACATTGAGGCACCCACGTCCCGAACGCTAACATGCGGCGACCCAGTGTTAACCGCGAAGTGAACCACAGAGCCGGCAGGAACATGGATACGCTGAAAAGGAGCTTGCAATCAGCTCCGCGATCAGAGAACCCCATCTCAGAGCACGAGGTGAGCGACCCTACCAATTCTCGTAGGCGATTGCGGGGCTCAGGTCGGTTAAAAGCTCCTTGACGCTATCCATGGAATGGGCCTCGTCTGGGAGGCTGGCAGGAAGGGCCTATGGCAAGAGAGAACCACTTTGCCAATGGAAGGACGTTGTCGCTCTTGCTGGAGCGGACTTTGCTGGCTCTGTCCGCCGTAACCACAGCAATCCTTTTCGCTTGGTTGCTATACTACAGCAGTTACGGTCTCAATCTCCAAGATGAAGGTTTCCACCTCAACTTCATCGCGAACCCATTCCCCTACGCAATCAATTCTCCGCCGTCCCTTTTCGGCTTCGTCTACCACTGGCCGTATCAGCGGGTGGAGGGCGATATTGCAGTGCTTCGCATGGCGAACGTCACGCTTACGATGGCGCTGGGCTGGATTCTCAGCTTCCTTGTGATCCGGCGCCTCTGGACAGTGGGCTGGCTGCAGGCGGCGGTGCTATCGGCAGGGATCGGCAGCATGGCATCCCTCGTCTTTCTCGATTGGACGCTCACTCCCAGCTACTACACGCTGGCCTTTCAATCGCTTTTGATCGTGACGAGCGGCTTGCTACTAGCAGACCGGCCAAGGCGCATGCGCCAAGTTTTGGGGTGGATCCTGGTCGGCGTTGGCGGCTGGTGCTGTTTCATGGCCAAGCCGACCACCGCTGCGGCCATTGCCCTCCTCGTTTTGCTCTATGTCGTCGTTTTGCGCCGAAAGTCGCTGCTGCCCATGCTCGGCGCGACGCTGATCGCTCTCGCTCTACTGATTATGACGGCCTACCTGATCGACGGCGGCGTCACCGGGCTGTTGACCCGTATGGTTAGGAGCGCTGAGATGGAAATCCTGCTGGGTAACGGACACGAGGTGTTTCGCGCGTTTCGGATCGACTGGCTTGCCACCAGTCGCTCGCAAGTCGCTATCGCTGTGTTACTGGCGATGGCTCTTCTGCTTAGCATTCTCATGGGGTCTGCGGACAAGTTGCTCCCGTCGCTGGCGCTCGCTGCGGTGTTGATCGTAACAACAGCGATTACGCTGCTGGGGATCGATCCAATCAGCATCCAGCTCTCGACCCTGTTCCTGGTGCCGGCCTTCACATGCCTTGGCGCGATGCTCTATCATAAGGGATTGGTTCTGCGCACCCAGCCTGCCACCAGCATCGCTCTAGCGTTAACCTTTTTGGTCCTGCCGCACGTGTTCGCACTGGGCTCCAATGTCAATTACTGGGACCTTGGCGCGTGCGCCGCCTTGTTCTGGATGCTCGCAGTCATTGCTTTTCTGAGCCCTCTTGCGCAACAGGGACGCAGCCTCGCCACCCTACTGCCCCTGACTGTGTTGGCACAGTTGCTCACTGCATCAGTTGTGAATGACAGAATCCTCAACCCGTTCCTTCAGGTGAAAGATTTGCGCGCTTATACCGCTGTCATGACCATGCCGCGTGGTGGAAAATTGGTGCTCTCGGAATCCTTCCACCACTATCTGGCCACAGCCAGAGCCCAGGCTCGTGCGGCCGGCCTTGAAGTTGGTACCCCGGTGGTCGATCTCACTGGCGGCTCGCCGGGCCTGCTGTATGTGCTCGAGATGCGAGCACTCGGTCTTCCCTGGCTGATCGGAGGAAAGCCCGGCAGTAGCGCGGTGGCGGTGGAAACGCTCGGACTTGAGAACTGCGCCGATCTAGCCAAAGCGTGGGTACTGATTCAGCCAGAGCGCCAGCGGCATCTTGACCAAGCGGGTGTTATGGCCTCCTTTGGAGCTGGGCAGGCGGACTACGTCGCCGCCGCTACGTTCGACCCCCCCGTCCTTGACGGGAATTATCGGTATGGTCGGCAGTTTCTGTTGAAGCCCGTACGCTCCGCCGCGCCGGCGGAGCAATCCTGCCGTGAAGCCAGGCGACAACGGCCAGATGGCCAGAAATGGAGCCAAGAATGAAAGCTGTAATCCTCGCCGGTGGCCTTGGAACCTGAATCTCCGAGGAAACCCACATTGGCGCACGCCCATGGTCGAGATCGGCGGCAGCTGATTCTGTTGCACATCCTTAAAATCTACTCGCACTATGGCATCAACGGTCTCGTCATCTGAAGGGCTGTCTGGTCAAGGATGACCTCGAATTTGTTCAGTCGCTTCTACGCGCTAGAAAGGTACCTGATGCTTCTTGCCGGGTTAATTTCCGGAACTTTGCAGGGGTTTCTAGCTACAACACTCTACTTGCATAGCCCGACAAGAGGACACCTTGACCCCTTCATCATTCGCACTAATCTTTTTTAGCGTAAGCATGAATGCACTAGCTCAAATTGCTTTGCGTATGGCTATGCTGACGCTTGGCACCTTACCGTCTATAGGCCAGCCAATAACATTGCTTTGGACAGTTTTGAGCAATTTCTATCTGTGGACCGGCCTGTCCTGTTATGCAATCAGCGTCCTATTGTGGCTGGCTGTACTCTCAAGCAATCAAGTTAGCGTTGCGTATCCAATGCTATCGATTGGGTATGTAATTGCAGTCCTCTTCAGCTTCCTTCTACTCGGCGAAGCAATACCGCTTGCAAGACTGGTTGGCATCGCGTTGATTTGCCTCGGCACCGTCTTAATTAGTCGGACGGCGTAGCCCGATGCGACACGTCATTACCGGAGGGGCAGGTTTTACTGGAACGTACATGGCATCCGCTCTCGCCCGGCGGGGAGAGAAGGTCGTCATATTTGATCTCGATGAGCCACTAGCGACCAACAACTCGGTAGCTTTCGTAAGAGGTGACGTACGGCAGCATCGAGACCTGAGGAAGCTTCATCTCCAGCGCGATGATGTGGTCTATCATCTTGCAGCACGTCAATTTCACCGTGGTGTACCCCATAGAAATCGAGACGAATGGTTTGCTGACGTGAACGTGAATGGCACCCGCTGCCTGCTGGACGCAATCTCGGCGGGCTCCACGCAACGACTTGTTTTTTTTTCCACGGACATGACCTACGGAAAACCAGATCACACACCGGTCAATCCGACTGATATGCAACGTCCGATCGGGCCGTACGGTAGGAGCAAGGTCGGAGCGGAGCGGCTTTTGATGCAAGCGTGTAGGGAGTTCGGCCTCCATGCGACCATATTTCGTCCAAGACTTATCGCTGGTGCCGGGCGCCTTGGAATATTGACGAAGCTCTTTCGACTGATTAGAGCAGGCTTGCCTATCCCGCTAATAGGCACTGGCAAAAACCGCTATCAAATGATTGCCGTTGAGGATTGCGTCTCTGCTGCGCTGGCGGCCGTAGAAAGAAATTGCCCGCTTGGTCCATTTCATCTCGGCTCCTGCGAACCGCCCACTGTCAAAGAGCTTCTCCGAGAACTGGTCCGGCGAGCCAGCTCAAGATCGATCCTTCTTCCCATACCGGCGGTTATTCTGAAGCCCGCTCTTTCATTGCTTGATAGAGCGGCCTTGACACTACTTTATCCAGAGCAGTTCGCTATTGCGAATATTGATTACGTTCTCAACACGGGGGGCACGACGGAATATTTGGGCTGGACGGCATCGAAAAGCGATATGGATATCATTTTTGAGGCGTACACGGGATTTTTGAAATCCTCGTAAGCCGTGCCAAGGGGAGCTGGCGCCACGTGACTTACTTTGCCTCGAACCTTGCCTCTCGTCCCGCCACAACAACCGGAGTCCTGGATGAACCTTCGGTCTGGCTGGCTGCGAGGGACAATTTTTGCGACCGCGCTGGGCTTCGTCGCGCCACCGGTCGACCTGCCCGGACTGCCCTTGCGGCGCGGCCGCGCCGCCCGCGACTGGATCGACGCGCAGTTGCGCCAGTGCGTCCGCGCCGCGCGCGCGCTGGCCGGGCGCACCGGGCTGATCCACGACATGGTGAGCGCCTTCGACCGCAGCGACGATGCGCTCTCCGACGACGTCCTGGTCGCCAATATCC
>NZ_JAMYOT010000040.1:0-46280 GCF_040320005.1 Mesorhizobium sp. M0816
GATAACATTTGCGGCAAGATGGCGTCAGACATTTCTTCCGATAGGAAGACGGAGGCGCTCGCGATGTGGCCGCGCTTACGATCGGGTACCAATCGTTAGATCTACTAAGTTTCGTCAACGATTTCGAGATGCACAACAGCACTGCCGAGCGCAGGAAAGGGCAACAAGATCATGCCAAGTAATAATCATGAACTAGCGTCTCTACTAACTTTTCACCCTGGAACATTTCCTTATAACGCCTATAGCCTGCCTCTCCCATCCTCTTCCAAGCCTCTGGTTGCCTGAGCATGTCCCGGATTGCTTTGGTTAAGCTGTCCACATCATCGGGTGTACATAAGACGCCAGCTTCGCCAGCTTCTCCATCAGACATAAGTCCTACTCGAGTCGTCACGATGGGCAACTTCAATGCCATCGCCTCCATTACAGCTATCGGACCCCCTTCCGATCGAGAGGACTGAACATAGACATCGGCTGCAGTTAAAACCTTCCAGCCTTCGTCCCGAATGCCCGCCCAATGAACATGGTAGGCTATTCCTAAATCCCTTGCCAAAGCCGGCAATTTCGATGTCTCAGAATCTACACCGATAATGATCAAGCGTACATCAGGGCAATCTCCGTGTACTTTCTGAAAGGACTTTAGCAAGATATCTAAGCCTTTGACTGGAGAATCGAAGGCGATACACGCAAGGACTTTCTCCTGGCCAGAAATTCGAAACTCACCTCTGAATTTGACTCTTAATTGCGCTGAGTTTGCTGAATTTAAAAACGCACCGTGAGATAATGTCGATAAATTACTGCTAACACCAGAATAGCTCATTATATTTCGTATTTCATTCGAAACACAGATAACCTTATCGTAAAGGCTTAGAACATATCTTCTCATTATGGGACTTGACACGCAATGCTCAGTATCAATTAACTTATTAACTCTCAACAGCCTGGCAATAATTGCAATTTCTAATAGAAGAGCTGAATTCGCAAAATTTACATGAATAATGTCTGGCTTCGCAGTGAAAATTAGTTTTAAGATTTTCAGAGGATTCCATTTCAATGTTACCGTTACAATGTCAACGTCCAGATCCTTTAGATCGTATAAATAGGCGCTGCTTCTAGGCAGGTCCTGATATTGCACAACAGTCCTGTAACCCAACTGGCGGCATTGGCGGGCCGTCTCAAGAAAAAAATGTTCTCCTCCTCCGTATTTGGTGCTTTTCGAACAGGTTATATACAGAACGGTTTTTTCCATAGTGTTCCTCAATTTCTTGAAACAGATTTGGCGCGCTGCTTATCCGCCGCGGCTTGACGATCGCGAAGACCAAGGTTCGGTACATCTGCAGCCTGCTTCTGAGGAGTCCGATCCACGCTTGATCGAGCACATGGCGATGGCGGTGATCGCACAGCCACCGACGAACAGTGGTCCTGCAAACGAACTCTCGGAGAAGAACCGACCGAGCAGTGAGAGCGAACTCGCCAGAAGACAATAACTGACCCAAAGCATAATGAGGCCATGCACGCGCCCTGGATGCGCCGCGTTTCGCCGAGCAGCAGGGTGCCGAGCCCGAACTCCCCCAGTTGAGCCAATAGCACCAATAAGAGCCGACGCCGAGCCAGTCGCCTCAGCCGAAAGCGAACGTGCGGTCAACCACCAGTATAGGAACCCCAAAGCGGCGTTAGTACAATTTCCGGTCGCTATAGCACCGGAATTTAGCTCGAAGACGGCATTTGCACTCACCGCAATCCGCAGGAATTTGGCGGTAGTTGAAAGGCCGAGCGTTCCTTGCCCGGTCGTTAGCGGACAATCGTGCGTTGAAGGCATCCGAGCGCTTTGATCAGCATTCATCAGCTAAGCCGCCAGACCTTTCTCGATCTGAGATGAGCAATAAGTTCTCAGGCGTCCGCGAGTCGCGATACAATTTCAGAATCTTTGACCAATGCCGCTTGATGGGCACCGTTGTCCCGTTCGAATTCATCTGACTGCGCTCGTGCCAGTGCTCCGAATCCCTCTGCGGAAGCGGACATGCTTGTTCACGAGGTCCTCCGATGGGAACCTCCTCATCCCTAGTCCTCCTCATTCCTGGTTGGGTCCCAACGGAGTTATCCATGTAGATGAAGCCCATTCACCAATCTCCTTGCCGGGCATCAATTCGGACCCACCCTCTACTCCCTCACGACGCGGGAGAGCTCGACATCGTTGGAGTTGGATGCGGCCGGCAAGCTCTCGCTGGTCGGCGACGAGGTCGGGACCGGCGAACCGGCCGGCTCGCTTGGCCCGTTTTCGCCCACGATGATGTTGACGAGGTCACCTGGCTGCAACAGGGTCATCCCGACGGACTCAATGCTGACCGGCCCCGCTGCCGATTGCCGCACGATTTGATAGGTTGCGCTGTTCGCGTCCTTGGCAAACTGGACGCGGGTCACCGGCAACGTGTACAGGACGCCTTCGCTGACGTTAAACTCGCGCACATTGGCCGCGATCTGGCTCTCCGTGGTCTCGATCTCGACCTCCAGATCGTTCCTGAGGTCGGCCCGGGTCCGCAACACCTCAGATTCCAGCGAAGCGAGGCGCTGATTGGCGCTCGCGTATTGGTTGAGGGCATCCTGCCGACGCTGTTCCGCGTCGGACAACTCACTCTGGATCTGATCCATCACCGCCATGCTGAGCACTTTGCGGTCCACGAGCGTGCGCATGCTGTTGACGCGCTCCTGGCGCAGCTTGACGAGTTTGTCGAGCGACTCCGTGCGTCCATAAGCGACAACATCCTGCCTGGCCGCCTCCAGCGCCCGCAGGTTCGCGCGCTCGCGATCCTTGTGCGCCGTGGCGACGGCCTTGCGCCGCTCGCTCTGCTCGTTGACGAGGTTAGCCGCTTCGGTCGCGCCGGCCAGTTCAAGCAACTGGCGCGGGATAGTGGGTGCTGTACCGTCGCGCTCGGCCTTCAGCACTGCCGCGCGCGCGAGCAATTTCAACAAGGCATCGATCGCCCCGCTCCGCTTCTGGGTCTCACGCACGGCTTCGATCTTCTGCCACGGCTCGCTCTCGGCCCGGTCGAGTCCGCCGGCCAGGGCGATCGCGTGGAGGACCGTCATGCCGGGCGCGTACTTGAACGAGCCTGGATTCTTGACCGGCCCCAGCACGTAAATGGGCGGGCGCTCCAGCGGCAGGATGTTGACCAGCCCCTTGCGGCCCAGCAGTTGATCGAAGGTTTCCACCAGGTCGGCCTGTACCTGTTGCGTTGACCGGTTGGCGACCGGAATGGAGCCAAGCAAGGGCAGGGAAATCGTGCCGTCCTCTTGGACAATATATTCGCCGCTCAGTTCCGGACGCTGCAGGATGCCGTGCAAGGCCGAGGACGCGCCCCCCCACTTGTCTTCCTCGACGTCGACGCGCTCGTAGAATGCGACCTTGAGGCGGTCGCCGACGCCGAACAGGGCTCCGGTTGGCATGCCTGGCGCGTTGCTGAGGGTTTTGGGGCGCTCGGCACTGGTGGGGACGGCAGGGACGACGGTCCGCTCGACCAACGCCGCGGCCGATGCATCCGGTCCCGTGCTGAGGATTTTGGGGGGCTCGGCACTAGTGGGGACCGCAGGGACGGCGCTCCGTTCGACGAACGTCGCGGCCGACGCATCCGGTCCCGACACGATCGCACGGGAGGGTTCGGCCATGGCTTGAACCGGTTGTTCTTGCCAGCTATCGATAGCAGCAGACACCTTCTGCGCCACGGCTCCGGAGACATCCTGGACCCCCTGCACCACGGTTCCGGAGACATCCTCGACCTTCTGCGCCACGGCTGCGGAGACAGCCTCGACCTTCTGCGCCACGACTGCGGAGGCAGCCTCGACCTTCTGCACCATGGCTGCGGAGGCATCTTCGACCTTCTGCACCATGGCTGCGGAGGCATCTTCGACCTTCTGTACCATGACTGCGGAGGCATCTTCGACCTTCTGTATCACGGTTCCGGAGGCATCCTCGACCTTCCGCATCACGGTTCCGGAGACATCCTCGACCTTCTGCGCCACGGCTCCCGAGGCAGCCTCGACCTTCTGCGCCACGGCTCTGGAAACAACCTCGATGGGTTCCCAGTTTCTGACTGCTCCCGCTCCCAGGACGGCGACCCCGGAGACCCCCAAGACAAGCAGGACGGCCTTCATTCCCCTGCGGCGGGCCGCCTGTGACGAGGGAGTGACGGGCTCGGAATTGTGTTTTGCATCCATGACCATGGCGCGTGGCTTTCACTTTTATTGGGTGGCCAGCCCGTCCCGAACTGGCGAGCATCGGTCGACGAGGAAGGCTCTGCCTTATCGTGACCCTTCACCGCCAGCGGCACAACTATCCCTTTGTAGGCACTCCTTCCGGATAAACACCCCCTCCGGCGAACCCGTCCAATGAGCAGATTGCTGCGCTGAAGGAGAACCTCTTTGATGGCAAACGGGACAAAGGCGATCGAACGCAACGAAGAGCCGGAAATAGTGGTCCGACGCAGCGTCTCGAACCCTCTGCGGCCCCAACATGCGTTCGCAGAATGGCTGGGCCGTCTCCAACTTCGTCGTCCAGGCCCTGGAGAACGAGCCAGTCACGACCTCAGACTCCTAGCCGCAAACCCGATCATTCTGCTATGTCGATGACCTGATCGACGGCTTGACTCGCCTGATGAATGAAGAGGCGACCTCGACGAAGCCGCAATTTTGGCAACCCTATCGAGGTAGCAATAGCAGAACTGGCCCGCCTCATCATTTCTCTCGCCGGATCTCACCAGGCTCGAATTTCGGCCTCAGCCACGGGACTTCCCCGGCAGCGCTGCCCCGATATGGGCCGCCCCAGGGGCCGCGGCAGGCAACTCCTCTATTGCTCGCTGCAGGTGCAACGCAAGGAAGGCAGACCATCGCCCATTTCGATGCCCGGAAGGTATCCGTGCTGTTGTGCGCGCTGCGGCTCATCGCGCTGGCCCACACCCAGTCGCCACGCCAGCTGTGGCACGTTGCTCCTCAAGCTGGTGAAGCTCGGGCGCTAGTCAGGATCAGCGCGCGCCGCGCCAAGATCGCCTTCTCCTCGGCCTGCGCCGTCATCCCAAAATGGCGGCTGGTCGCGGCGCGGCCCCCTGGGCCCGCGGTTCTCCCGCCTGACAGGCCGCGCCGCCCCGCGCCAGACCGGCGGCACCACCCACGCCCCACGGGAGACCAAGTCCGGCAACTCTCGCGGTCCGCGCATGTGGCGCCACGATGGTGCTGGCTGCCGCCCGGAGCGGCTGAAACCCAGGGCTCGCACTCCTCACTAAGGCCTCGGGCTTGAAAATCCGGGGTACCCCTCGACGAAGTTACCCTACGCCTAAAGAGGGTGTTCTTGTCTAGGGTTTTCCTAGCGTAAGGTAACACGGTCAAAAAAGAAACTATGCGAGGAGCGCCTTGCGAGACGCGCGTACCTCAATCGCGTCAGGGGAGGCTACGATGACAACGAAATCCTTGATGATCACAAAGTCTTTTATGACAGTGCTTGTCAGCCAAAGCGAGTTACTCCGAGAGGGCCTTGTTCTAATTCTGGATGCAGCAAAGTTTCGCATTCTTTTCTCTGCGGCTTGTGTTCACGACCTGCTGCAGAAGCCGCTGCCCAAGCACCGGTCCATCTTGCTCATCATGGATGTCGACGGTATTGATGCAGATGCTGGATTCGCACAAATTTCAGAATTTAAAGGGATTTATCCGACCAGCCATGTCGTTGCGCTAGCCGATCACTGTCGACCGAACGACATAGTTTCAGCCCTTCGTGCGGGAGCTGACGCGTATTTGACAAAAGTTGCCGCTCACGACACCTTCATCAAAGCTCTCGAATTGGTTATGCTAGGGCAGACGGTTCTACCTGCGGAAACTTCGACGTTTATTCAGGACATAAGACATGGTTTGAAATATGATGAAATAGCAGTACATGAGTTTACAAATGTGGCTGTTACAATGGAGAACGCTGATCGAAAACCATCAATGCTGTCAGCTCGGGAAGATTGTATTATACGTTGCCTGATCGGAGGGGAATCTAACAAGACAATCGCGCGCAAGATTAACATCGCCGAAGCGACGGTGAAGGTACACGTGAAGGCCATCCTTCGAAAGATTCGGGTCGGCAACCGTACCCAGGCTGCAGTTTGGGCGATGAACCATGGTATGCTCACTTCCGCTCCTGGCAAAGGTCCGTCAGGGACCGAAAACACGGCTACTCAGCCTTCTCACCATCCGCAAGAGCTACTTGAAGGACAAAAGGAGTACCACCTCCTCAAGAACACTCATCCGGTGTGAACCGCCTCCGGGTCTTGACAGCGACGGATCGAAATGGGGCGCTGAGGTGGACCCACCAACGGGACCACAACCCGGCCTTTAGTGATTGCCGTCGCGGATTTCGCAGACAGATCACGGCTTCATAGCGACGTGGTGTTAATCCAGGCCAGGTTCGACGCCCATCAGGACCACCGGGCCCATCAGGACCACCGGGAGGTTCAACCAACTGACCTGGAACGTCTTCCGCGATCATCTGGTGCTCGAATGCCACCCCGAAATGGGACGGCGACCTTTGGCACCCCAATGCCTACGTGCCGCTCACGGCCGACGTGCTGGAACGCAAGATCGAGCTCCTCGACAAGCACTTCGGAACGCGGCGCTCCAAGGACTGGTTCGACCGCCAGACACTCGCTGGGCTTGCGAGGTTGCGCTGGATGGAATGCCGGGCACCCGAGCATTTCGCCGAGGCTTTCACGCTCCGGAAGGGCAAAATTCTTTAGCAGTTTGCGAACATTCTCTCGCAAAAAAACTTACGGGGCGACCATCGAAAAATGGAGTGGGCCTTGAACTCACCGTGCGATCTGCTTAACTAGTTATTCTACAGCGGTCCGGCAAAAAGACATCTACAAGCAAAGATAGTACAGAACTAGCGATGCAAGCCGATCGTTTCTACTTTCCATTTTGAAGTTGAGGGATGTATCAAAGTGGGCAAGGCAAAAATAGCTCCTGGATTTTCGTTCAAAAAAGCGCGGATCGGAACGGTCGAGGGCGGAGAATCCGGGGTTCTGGTGTGGAAATGGGATCAACTGGTCGCGGTCCTTACTCAGATCGACGAGGAAGCCTACTCCACGAAGGGCAAATGGTTCCTCGAGACAGGCTTCGGGCTGCTGAGCGGGCAGCACAGGAATTTCGATACGATCGAAGAAGCCATAAGATGGGTGGCCAGCCACACTTTCCCTGACACTGCAGATGGATCGGCGGACTCAGCGGCAGAAAGTTAACCCGATTTGCGGTCAGCTTCCGGCTTGGCGGAAGTCGCGCATTCCCTTCTCAATCGGTCGTCCGCGAGGCAAGTTTCCTGTCGGCTGGAAGCTTCTTGGCTTGCGTGCCGATGCAGGTGCCGGCGAAGTCTTTCGGCCCATGTCTGATATCTACCCCGCGCTGGCGGGACTTAGACCCGTTTGTCAGACGGCCGTCACCTTATTGGTCCGCAACCGAAGTGAGGCGTGCTATCACCGGCAGTGCACCGTCGGCGGCCTATATCTTCTTCCTGACAGCCGCCTCGGCGCGGTGTAGCTGACGACGAGAGCGGCATGAGCACTCCACGCCTGAACATCCTGCAGGAACAGGGGACGGTATGTCTACGCCGGCTTGCCGTGGGGTCGAGCGCAGAGAGCTTCTGCGGCCGCACCCGGGGAGCATCTGTATTGGACGCACTTGTTCCTGTCGGCGTCCCAGACATGGCACTCCAAACCGCGCTCGAGGAAGCTCGGCGCGAGGACGGGACACTGGTTCTCGCCTTTCGTGGACGTGTGGCTGCCTGCCCGGGATCAGTTCACGGCCGCCTTGCTGCAGGGGGACGGATTTGGGCAAACGAAGGCTTTGCTCAGACATGCGGACCCCTCCATTCCGGCAGCAAGGTCTACATGCTCGGCTGAGGATTTACGCCTTCCCTGTAGGGTCTCGGATAGCATCTATGGTGGAGGCCCGAGGCGGACACACTGCCGATACTGCGCCCCTTGGAACAGCTTTCCAGAGGACTGCAGAACAAGATCATCGCGACGAAGCCGGGGCTTCGGAGCGCCCCGCCAAAATCCCCCTACAGCATGCTATCAGGAAGCTCGGGGCAACGAATCCGCACCGGGGCGCCCTGTATCTCGGGCGACTTCCAGATACCATTCAATGCAACGGAGATCCCGCGACTGTCACTAAGACGGCCCGCGGGATTCACCCGAGGCGGGCCGTCACATTGCTTGGGAACGCTTCAGGAAGAGTTCCTTCTCGCGAAGAGATCGTTGACCTTGTAGGCGACTTCCGTGCGGTTGGTCGCCTTCAGCTTCTTCATGATGTTTCGGATGTGGACCTTCACGGTGCTTTCGCGCAGGTTCAGTTCGTAGGCGATGATCTTGTTCGCTTTTCCGCGCCGGAGCGCCTGGGCGACCTCGGCCTGCCTGAGCGTGAACATGCCTTTCAAAGGCTGCGTGTCGCGGCTGTCCGAACCTATCAGGTGGCGCATGCAAAGGACACTGCTCGCAGTGACGAAGATGCCTCCCGCTGCCGCAAGGTTTATAGCCTCGACACAGACATCGATTCCGACCGAGGTCGGAATGTAGCCGCGCGCGCCGCATTCGAGAGCGGTCAGTATGTGTGCAAGATCTTCGGTGTCGGCCAGGATAACCACAGGGACTGATTTGAATTCGGACGAAATATGCCTAATCTCGTCTGCGATGCCATGATCGGTGACCTTCCGGCCGCCAAGGTTCAAGAGTATGGCTGCAAGGGGAGGGACCGAGCCCTTCTTCACGCGCCATTCATCGATTGAACCCATGGCCGCGATTTCCATGCCGAGCTCGTGGTCCGCGAGGGCAAGTGCGAGACACTCGCGGTCTAGGGGCCTTCCGTCCAGGACGAGGAGGCTTCCCCTGCCTGCTTGGCCGTGGACGCTTTCCGTTCCGCTGGACAGGACTCCTGACCGATTGGCCGAAGTGTAATTATGCCGTCCTGCTGCGGAACCCATGTCAATCCCCAATCTTTTCGCACACAAGCCGCGTTGCGGCTGCCAAAACTCCCCTCATTCTCTCGCAATCTGAAAGTCTGAATACCCAGCCCTGTCTTGAATGCGCTCGTGTGTGAATACCCAGCCCCTGTGAAAGCGTGAGGTTCACCCAGCTCGGGCGCCTTCAGCAGTTCTTCGCCCCCTAGCGAGAACAGCTTGTGCAGCCTATCGTCTATTTATAAGTGTTCTCTAACATAAGTTAATTTTTGGGAAATTTCACGTCGACGGTCTCGCCTGAGAGGACACGTGTTGAGACCGCGTCACCCCGCCCTGAAGGTCCCGCGAGTTCGATCGTGACGCGCGGGACCGGCAAGATTCAATGTCTGTGGCCATGTGCCACCGGTGAAACGATATCCGACCGCTCAAGGAATGCCAAGGAAGGGGATACCTCTAGGAGGTTGATTAACCGGGTTGGCGAAGACGCCATTCTCAGGAATGGGACCGCTTAGCCAAGCCCAATCCCAGCAGCCATTCGAGGACGATCGGTAGTTCCTCGCGATTGTAGAGAATTCCTGAAGGTGGATATTGGCATGACCAGGGCGCAGTTCGTGACATCCGGGGCCCAGCGTTTTAGTCCGAGAACACTTGGCTGTATCTGCCGCAATGTATGGGCAGCTTGCACGTATTGCGGCAGCACGTTCTCCTCATGTGATAGGCCATTTTGCCGTCGGTCATGGTAACCGGGCCTTTGCGGCTGCCCTCGTCAAGATAGACTGCGGCCCCGCCAGGTAAGCCGCGCACTACCGGCCCGGAAAACTCGTGTGGAACTGCTCCAGCGACGGCGCACTGTCGTCCAGCAGAAATCTTGCTGACGGCCCATGCACTGGCGCCCCGCACCGCGCCGCAGGGGGCGACGCGAAAGCCCCGCTAGGGACGATTGAACCCGAGCTAGAGGGGAATAACCTTTACCTGAGGTACTCGCTGTCGAATCCGGCTGTTTTGACCAGCTTCTTGCGGTTGATCACCTCTACACGGCCTGCCTTGAAAGCGACGAGATCGGCCTTGCGGAGTTCCCTCAACGTCCGATTGAGGTGAACGGTGGTCATTCCCAGGATGTCGGCCAATTCGTGCTGGGTAAGGGGACACTCATATCTTCCATGGGCCGACAGGCCAACGATCGAGAGCCTCTCCTCCAACTCGAGCAGGAAATGGGCGGTGCGACTCATCGCGTTTCGCCGCCCGGCATTCATGAGGTGTTCGGCAAGGATGGCGTTCAGGCGGGCCAGGGAGCAGGCGATAGTCTTGCCAAGGCGGCCTTCCGACAAGATGGCCTCTACTAGTTTCTTGCTGGAAATTTCATATGCAGCTAGTTCGGTTATGGACGCCAGGGACGCTAGACGGGGTCCGTCTACGGAACGGAACCCGACAATGTCCCCCGGCAGAGGAGTGTCGATGATCTGCCGTTCTCCGCCCAGTAGTCCGCGGTAAAGTAGGGCCCAACCGGATTTTACGATGAATATCCCATCGTTGTTGTCATCCTGGCGGCATATCACCGAATGGGGTTTGTAAATTCTTGGGATAATACCGAGAAAATCGTTGTTACCCCAATCGTCCTTCGAGAATGTCCCCCCTACGGGATGCGAGTGTATGAACTGCAACAGTGTTTGCATGTTGCTTCAATTTCCGCACAACCTACACTAATTGCTCCCGCACGAGTTTGACAGAAGGACCACCGACGGTAGAGGCAGGATTGCCTACTGTCCTCGTCTGTTTGAATGAGGTAGACTCCCTTGAGATCAAGGGATTGCAAGCATCATCAGGCAGTTAAGTCTTCCGGCTTCGGCGAGACGATCCACGCCAAGGCCCGCAGAAGTGTGGTAAGATCATTGCTCAGCAGCTGCTGGCCTGCGACCGGCTTCCTAGCTCTCGCCGGACCAAGTCAAGTGTCGGATCATCGGGATAAGTCGGCACAGTGAATCCCATGTCGCGTCGATCCCAATAGCAGCCCGATTTTCGTCTTGAGGCCCAGTCCTCCGGCACATCTTGCTAAGTGGGCGAGCGGATTTCGCGGCGCTGAAGCGCAGATTGCTGACCAGCAGTCGGACCATCGGCGCGACCGGAAATGGTTATCGCTGCTCCGGTGCGGCTCCGGGAGCGGCGGGAGCGGAGCCGGCGGACGGCGGGGAAGGCGGGGAAGGCGGCTGGGGAGGTTGATCGGGTCAGGTTGTGAGGGCCAGAGAAGGATTGCACGACTCTAGCGTTCCGTGGCTTTTGATCGATTCAGGAGGACGCCGAAGTATGATGTGTCAGAGCCGCACCTTTGGCAACGAACTCTCGCGAAGGTCGCTAGACGCGTGCGCTCGCAGTGTCTTTTGGACCGCATCACTATAGTTACGAGCGCAACACCAGTTGGGCATGAAGGGTTGATCACGGATCGCTTCGTCGATCCCGACTACGCCGGCGAATAGACATCAACGTGTCAATCGGCTCGGAACATTGACTCCACATTGGACTGGGCGTGAGCCCCATGTGATTTCACCCATGTCAATGATGATGTCGCTGATAAGTCGCAGGTCAGACTCTGGGTGAGACGTGACGGCAACGACCTTGTGAGGGCCTAAATGTCGGGACAACTCCACCATTCCACCACCTCTCGGGTCTTTCCAGAAGTGGAGGAATGCAAAAAGGCAATCTTCAGGGCCAATTATACCCAAGTCGCCATGTGCTGCCTCGCCCGGATGCACAAAGGCCGCAGGTGTACCAGTCGAGCAGAGGACCGCAGCAAAACGATGAGCAGAAAATCCGGCCTTGCCCATGCCCGTGATGTTCACTTTCCCTGGCAGGCTTCTACGGTTTTGATGGCGGCATCAAAGGCCGAGTTTAGCTCCACGGCTTCAATAGCTGCCGCTTCAGCCCGCAAAATTTGTGTGCCCGTTCTTGGATTTGTCATTTTCCATTTCCGATGAAACTTACGAAGACAACCTGCCTTCTATTTGGAAAGTCTGCAACGGGTTGTTTCTTCGCGTTCACCAAGGGCGAAGAAACGCGGAAGCCTGGCATCTGATTGAAGGTCGGAAAAGCGCGGCGCGCCAGTTGTCGCACCTCATTAGACCGTTTCGAGCCGGCTGAACCGAACCGGGATGAGTTTGCGAGTCTTCAGTTGCCCTGCCGAATCCTTGTCGATGACCGTCAGCAACTGCACATCTTCAGGTCCCACAGGCAGAACCAGCCGTCCCCCCGGCTTGAGCTGCTCAAGCAAGGCCGGCGGCGCGCGCCCAGCTGCGACGGTGACCAGGATCTTGTCGTATGGGGCGTGCTCAGGCCAGCCGCGCGACCCGTCTCCGACACGAATGCCGACATTGGATAAGCCGAGGTCCTGCAGCAGAGCCTCGGCATGGCTTGCGAATTCCTCGATGATTTCGACGCTCCAAACTTGCCCGGCGAGTTCCGCGAGGATTGCGGTTTGATAGCCCAGGCCGGTGCCAATCTCGAGCACCGCCTCGTGCGGTTGCGGCGCAAGGAGATCGGTCATGAGAGCGACGATGAAAGGCTGCGAGACGGTTTTATCGAAGCCGATCGGCAGCGGCATGTCCTGATATGCATAAGGTGCAACCGAGGCTGGCACGAAGAGATGCCGCGGCACTCGCCGCATCGCTGCCATCACCCGCTCATCGAGCGCCGCCTTGCCGAGTTCTTCGCTTGCAAGGTCGGTATGGATTGCAATCATCTCGACCATGTGCCTGCGTAGGACCGCTAGGTGCTCTTCGTTCATTGGCTTCATGACGGTGGGGCTTCCTCAACCAGCTTGCTGCCAGAGAGCCTTATATCCTGTTCGTCACGGTAGCGCCCGCCGTCGTTTCCATTACGGGTGTCCAGGGCAAGCGTGGGTGACAGTCTTGGCAGGCTATCGCCGGCGGCGACCCTGGAGATTCTGGGCGCCATATCGCCATAGCGGTGTGTCCCACGGCTATGGCGCGCATCAGCTTCGCCAGCCCCGGCCGGGAGCGCGAGGCGCCGGAGCCGTGCTCCTGATGGACCAAGCGGCCGCCGGCCGCCTTGTGTTCGTCGACTTGGGCGCTCGCCTGGTCCTCGGTCGAGACGCGGGCATCGCCAATGAGGCCGCAGCTGGGGGCACTCGCGATTGTGCGCGCATTCGGTCGTTTTTGACAGGGCTCTTTTTTGGGGTGTTTATACACATAAGGAATGTGCCAGAAAACGAACGTATGAATGCGTCTGGTGAGGCCTCAAGACGTCCCATCAGCCGACCGAGGCTTATAGTCCGTCGCGCAATGCCATATCTGGTGCACAAGAAATCTGTTTCTGAATGTGGCAAGGGAGACAGGGTTGACCCAAGCGTTGAAAGTTCCAGTTCAGAACGAACCGTTGGTGCTGTCCTATCTGGATCGGGCTGGGAAGATCGCTGTCGCTCAGGTTGCGGATGGATTCGGTATGTCCAAAGGTCAGCTTGCCGAAACGGCGGGTCTTGCACGGGAAACCTTCTATAGGGTTGAGCGTAGCCGTGCTGCAAAGACGCAAGGTCGCCTTCGTGAAATGCTTGAGATCATCAGCAGGGTGACCGACTGGGCTGGAGGCAAAGAGCAGGCGATGGCCTGGTACCGGGCGCAGCCGATACCGGCATTCGGCGGGCGGACGGCGGAAGCTCTGGTTAAGGAAGGCAAGGCCAGCGCGGTTCGCGACTACCTGGATCATGTCGCCGTTGGTGGCTTTGCTTGAGGTTTGCCGGAATTTGCTACCGCGCCCATGATCCGCGTTGGTTTTTCCAGCCGATCTCAGGGGACGGAGCGGCTATTCGGGGTGCCAGATTCAACGCGAAAGGTGTGCCTACGCTTTATCTGGCGCTCGACATCATGACGGCCGTGAAGGAGGGCAATTAGGGTTTTGCATATCGCATTGATCCCTGCGTGCTCTGCTCATACGAGATCGATTGCGATGACATTGTCGATCTGAGGACGGCGCAAGGCCAGGCCGACGCCGAGATCCGGTTCGAAGATATAGCTTGTGCCTGGATGAATTTTCTCGCGGATGTAAACGGCCGCCGTCATGGACCATCCATGACCGCCTCGTTGCTGAAGGCAAGTTCGGCATTCTCGTGCCAAGCTTCGCGCCAGGTGCCGACACATCCGATCAGAACCTCGTGCTATGGAGCTGGGGCGAGGTGCTCCCGCACCAGGTCAAGGTGATCGATCCCGGACGCCGGCTGCGTCGGAACCAATTGTCCTGGAGCTGACGCCGCAAGGGTCGGATCGATCTGCGACTCAGACGATTTACCGCGCCGCCCGCCCGAGCGTGCGTTCCGCGTCATTGTAGTAGTTCGAGGCCTGCTGGACGGAGCGATGCTGCGACTGCTGCATGGCTTCGTGCAACGGAATGCCGCGGCGTGCGGTTTCGGTGAGATAGCCGGAGCTAGGCCGTGGCGGAGAAGGCTTGCGGATCGAGCCCGGCCTCGGCGATGCGCCGCTTCAGGATCAGATTGACGGCCTGCGGCGTCAGGGCGCGCGCTTCGAGATTGCCCCAGCGGTCGAGGTCGCGAAACACGGCGCCTTCAGTGGTGCCGGCGCGTTTCAAACTGTTTTCGTAGCTGTTCCGGCCACGAGTGGCTGAGACCGCCCATGCAACACTGCTCGGAACCGTGTTTGTCGCCGCCGTCCAGGGAACATTGGCTGGCCTGATGTTCTGGTGGCTCGGCGTGCCCACCCCGGTCTTTTGGGGCCTTGTCATGGGACTTCTTGCCATCGTGCCTGTGCTCGGGGCATTTGTGATCTGGGTGCCGGCAGCGGTCTATCTCGCGCTGCAGGGGGCTTGGGCCAGCGCGGCGATATTGACGGTCTGGGGCGGCGTCATTGTCGGCGGCATCGACAATCTGCTCTATCCGATGCTTGTCGGGAACAGGTTGCGCCTCCACACGGTCGTGGCCTTTATCGGCTCGGTCGGCGGCATTGTCTTGTTCGGAGCATCCGGCCTTGTCCTCGGCCCCGCGGTGATCGCCATCACCATCAGCCTAATTGATGTGCTGAAGAACCGATTGACTGATCAGCCCGAGTCAGCGCCGACGCGCCCTGGTGAGCTACCGCATCAGTCCGCGACGGATTGATCAAGGGCGCGAAAAGGGCGCTGGCCTTCGAGTGGTAGCGCGAAACCTGAACAACCTCTGGGCAGACATCTCAATGAAGGCAAGCACATCAGCCAGGCTGCTGGATCGCTGCGAGCTTCCAGTCCCCGCCGTCCTGGCGCATGAAGGTCCACAGTTCGGTTGTCTCCGTCGGCCGATCGGCCTGGCCCTCAACGATCTTGCCGCTGATGCGATCGCGGGTCACGTCGCGAGATTCATAGCGCAAAGCAGCCGTCGCGTAGTCGCGATCACCCTCCCGCCAACTTTCCGCAATATCGGCCTCCAGCAGGCCCACATCCGACACCTCGTTCCTGAGGCCCTTTTTGGCGTTATCGGCAAGTTCCTCGGACAGATAGGAGACCATTTCTGGCGTCGCCAACCGGCGCAAGGCGGCGTGGTCCTCGCGCCCGAATGCTTCCTGAACTTCCGTCAGCCGGTGCTGGAACGTGTCCAGATCGGTTTGGGTGAGAGTGATCTCATCGGAAGCATTGTCTTGGTTCGTTCCGCCATATCCTGACCCAATGCCTGGAATGGGGAACGCTGTGGTGTTGCTCGGGTCAGGCCGGGCTGCAGCGCTTCGCCCAAAGGTCCCCGTACCCCGCGAGGCACCGGCCATAGCGGACGCCGGGCTTTGCGCCGCCTGCGAGCGGAAAAAGCGGATCGCCAGCATGATCGCGCCGCCGATCAGCAGCACTTGAAGCAAAAGACCCAACATGCCGGCCAAGCCGCCGAACCCATGGCCCAGTAGAACGCCGATCAAACCGCCGAGAAGCAGCCCACGCATCATCGATCCGCCGAGGCCGTTGAAGAAGCCCGGGCGCTGGAATGCCTGCGGCTGACGGGCCGCATTGTTCGTTGCCGCATTGGGCGTCATCGAGCGCTCGACCGGTGCGGCCGGTTGCGGCGCAACTCTGGTCGGCGGGACCGGCTGGAAAGTGCGCATGCCGCGACTGCCGAAGCTGCCGCCACGGCGCGCATCGGCGTGATCCACAGCGACCATGGAAAATGCCAGGAACAACCCCGCAAACAAAACTGCAAACCGTCCCCAACGCGAAATCAGCATAGGCAAGTCCTCAAGTGACACTCTTTCCGCTCATATGGGGTGCGTCGATCGAGATATCAGTGAATCGTCCGCCGAGATATTTTCGGGCGGCATGGTCGGCCGCCCGCCGGTGTTCACGACGAGAATGTCTGCCCTACCCAAGCGCGATGATCGCTGTTCGATCATGCAGGCTCCCGCACCCGGCCGACCGGCATCGGTCGCGTCAACAGCATCTGTCATGCAAGCCTCTGGTCATCGATCTCCCCGGCGATGATGCCGAGGGTCTCCCGGCGAAGACTCGATTGACATACAGCTTTCCTATGCACTATCAACATATCTGGAAAAACCTGCCATACAGGTTTGCCCACTCCTGAACTGGAGATTGCGTGAGCACGGCCGTACCCGCAAAACATTCCGACGCAGCGAGCCTGGTCAGCAATACGATCGGCGAGATCACGCGCCATATCCGCGCGAATGAGCTCGGGCCCGGCGACCGGCTGCCCAGCGAGGCCGCGCTTTCGAGACAATTGAGCGTCTCGCGTACCGTGGTTCGCGAGGCCTTCAGCTCGCTCGCCGCCATGCGGCTTATCGACCTGAGGGCGGGCAGACGGGCTACCGTCGCCGAGCTGGATTATGGCGCCATGTCACTGGTGATCGAGCATGGCGTCCACACCGAGCAGATCACGGTGCAGCAGATCTACGACGTGCGCCGCACGATTGAGACCCGCACCGCCATGCTGGCGGCCTTGCGCAGAACAGCTGACGAAGTGGAAAGGATCAGGACGCACGCGCTCGCCATGCGCGAGAATTTCCAGCGGCCGGAACAGGTCATGGAGCACGATCTCGCCTTTCACCTTGAAATCGCCAAGGCTGCGAAGAATCCGGTTTTCAGCCTCATCGTCGGCGCGTTCGAGCGCGTATCGCGCCAGACCTGGCCGATCGGCTGGCGGAGCCGCCCTTCCGATGCCGAGCAGTTGGAGATGATCCAGATCCATATCGACCTCGCCGAAGCAATCGAGACCGGTGATCCCCAGTCGGCGCGTGACCTGATGGCGAGGCATTTTGACGAGAGCGTCAAGGCCCTGCTGGCGGCCGGCATCGCCTGAGGAGCAGGGGCGCAATGAAGATCACGAAACTGGAAACGCTGCGGCTCAAGGAGCGGCCGAACCTTCTCTGGGTCCTGGTTCACACGGACGAAGGCCTCGTCGGACTCGGCGAGACCTTCTTCATGGCTGAAACCGTCGAGACCTATCTGCACGAATATGTCGCGCCGAGCGTGATCGGGCGCGACCCCTTGCAGATCGACCTGCTCGCCGCCGACCTCGTCGGCTATCTCGGTTTCCGATCGACGGGCGCGGAAGTCAGGGGCAATTCCGCTTTCGATATCGCGCTTTGGGATCTGTTCGGAAAGGCGACGGGTCAGCCGATCGCACAGCTCCTCGGCGGTTTCACACGGCACGAGATCAGGACCTACAACACCTGTGCCGGAACCGAATACATCAAGAAGGCCACCGGGCAGACGACGGCCAACTACGGGCTCGACAAGGCCGGCGACGCCTATGATGATCTGAACGGCTTCCTTCACCGCGCCGACGAACTGGCGCATTCGTTGTTGGAGGAAGGCATCACGGCCATGAAGATCTGGCCCTTCGACATGGCCGCCGAGAAAACGCGCGGCCAGTATATATCGCAGCCCGACTTGAATTCCGCGCTGGTGCCATTCGAGAAAATCCGCAATGCGGTCGGCGACAAGATGGACATCATGGTTGAATTCCATTCAATGTGGCAGCTGCTGCCGGCCATGCAGATCGCTCGCGAGCTTGCCCCCTACAAGACCTTCTGGCACGAAGATCCGATCAGGATGGACAGCCTGTCCAGCCTGAAACGCTATGCCGAGGCTTCGCTGGCGCCGATATCGGCTTCGGAAACGCTCGGTTCCCGGTGGGCCTTCCGCGACCTTCTCGAAACCGGAGCGGCCGGTGTCATCATGCTTGATATCAGCTGGTGCGGCGGGCTCTCGGAGGCGCGCAAGATCGCTGCCATGGCTGAAGCATGGCACCTGCCGGTCGCGCCACACGACTGCACCGGTCCAGTGGTGCTCGGCGCATCGACCCACCTGTCGCTGAATGCGCCGAACGCACTTGTCCAGGAGAGTGTCAGGGCCTTTTACAAGACCTGGTACCGCGACCTTGTGACCGCTTTGCCGGAGGTGAAGAACGGCATGATCACCGTGCCTCCCGGACCGGGCCTCGGCATGGAACTGAACCCGGAGATCGATCGCGCCTTCACGGCGCTTCGACGGGTGAGCGACGCATCTACTCTCTGAAAATGAACCTGAAGCAGCTTTCTACGGAGGAGGAGAACCATGAAGAAGCTACTTATCTCGGCAGCCTTGGGAGCAGTACTGGCTGGAGGCTCGGCAA
This sequence comes from Mesorhizobium sp. M0816, assembly GCF_040320005.1. NCBI lineage: Bacteria > Pseudomonadati > Pseudomonadota > Alphaproteobacteria > Hyphomicrobiales > Phyllobacteriaceae > Mesorhizobium > Mesorhizobium sp. M0816. Next base: position 18,570 of record NZ_JAMYOT010000040.1, read on the forward strand.
TCGGCTCACGCGCACAGGAGCCGATGAACATCGTCTTCACGCATCATTCGTCGGCGTCGAACCCGTTCTGGCAGGCGGTGAAGAAGGGGTTTGACGACGCCTGCGCCAAGATCCAAGCCAATTGCCAGATGGTCTTCACGCAGACCGAAGGCTCGATCGAGCAACAATCGGCCAACATGCAGGCGGCACTCGCGGCAAAACCGGACGCGCTGATCACCTCGATCGTCGACAACAATGCCTTCGACCAGATCATCGCCGACGCCCGCGCTGCCGGCGTCACGGTCATCGCGTCCAACGTCGACGACACCGAAGGTGCAGCCGGCAATGCCCGCCAGGCTTTCATCGGCCAGGGCTTCATTCCCGCCGGCTACGAACTCGGCAAGAAGATGTCCGAGTTCTTCCCCAAGGAAGGCAAGATCAGGGCGCTCGTCGGCGTCTCCGCGCCCGGTCAGAACTGGTCGGAACAGCGCGCTGCCGGCGTCATGAAGTTCCTTGAGGAATACAAGGCCGCGAATGCCGGACGCGAAGTGGTCATTGAACGGCTCGACACCGGCACAGATGGCGCCGTCGTCGCCGATCGTGTTGGCGCCTATCTGTCTGCCCACCCGGACACCACGGTGTATTTCGACACCGGCCTTTGGCATGCCTACGTGGCCCAGGTCCTGATCGATCGCGGCATCGAGCCGGGCAAGGTGCTGATGGGCGGCTTCGACATCGTCTCGGAAGTCCTGCAACAGATGGAAGCGGGTTACATCCAGGTCCAGGTCGACCAGCAGCCCTACATGCAGGGCTTCATGCCGGTGATGGAAGCCTATCTCGCCAAGAACGTCGGTCTGCTGCCGGCAGACATCGACACCGGCAAGGGCATCATCGTCAAGGAAGACGTGCCAAAGCTCAAGGAACTGGCCGCACAAGGCGTGCGGTAGGCGCGAAGCCGGCGTCCTCTCCTCGTTCTTTACGCGGAGAGGGCGAGGGCGAGGGCCAGGGAGCAAGGCCTTGGGCGTCGGCTCCGTCCCACCTCCAACGGCATCTCCCTTGTCAAGGGCGGTAGAAGACAGACTGCCGCCATGCCCTTGCCGATGCGACAAGCCAGCGCAAACAATCCCAAGCCGGAGCGAATGATGAAGCGCTTGATGAAGATTTATCTGGAGAAGCCGGAGCTTGCGGCGGTCGTGTTCCTGCTCCTTCTCCTCCTCGTCTTTCAGATTCGCTCGAACGGCGTATTTCTGAACACACAGAACGTGCGCGGAATGCTTGGGCTGCTGCCTGAAATGGGGCTGGTCGCGATCGGCGTGACCCTGCTGATGATATGCGGCGAGTTTGATCTTTCGGTAGGCTCGGTATTTGCGCTGACCCCGATGACCATGGCGGTGATGCTGGCGGCAGGCGTGCCGTTCGCGCCAGCCTTTGCCGCCGGGCTCGCGATCGCCGCCCTGATTGGCTTCTTCAACGGGTTCATAACGATTCGTTTCGCGATACCAAGCTTCATCACCACGCTTGGCATGCTGTTCATCGCGCGTTCGCTGACGGTGGTAATCTCCGGTGGCTTCCCTCCTGTTATCCCAGCCAACGCTCTGCCCAAATGGCTGTTTACGATCTATGTGGGGCCGGGCGACCTCTTTCGCATGTCGTTCTTCTGGTTTCTCGCCGTGGCAATCCTGGTGACGGTGCTTCTGTCGCGCACGAATTTCGGCAACTGGGTGCGCGCCACCGGCGGCTTTCTGCCCGCCGCGCAATCGATGGGCATCCCGACGGCCCGGGTGAAGGTCGCCTGCTTCATGATCTGTTCGGTGCTCGCCGGCTTTGCCGGCACCATTCAGGTGATGCGGCTCGGCGCGCCGCTGCCCTCGATCGGCGAGGGGCTGGAGTTGCAAGCCGTGTCGGCTGCCGTCATCGGTGGCGCCTCGCTGGCTGGCGGCATCGGCACCATCTTCGGCGGCATCATCGGGGCTGCCCTTATCCGCGTCATCGACAACGGACTGGTGCTGAGCCAGGTTGACGCCAACTGGTTCAAGATGGCAATCGGCTTCCTGACTATCTTCGCGGTCGTCGTGAACGCCTGGCTTCGAAAGCGGGGCAGGGCAATGAAGGTGGAGACCTGATCATGGCGGTACCCATCATCGCGATCAAGGGACTCCAGAAATGGTATTCCGGCGTTCACGCCTTGAAGAACGTCACTCTGGACATTTATCCAGACGAGGCGCTGGGCCTTGTCGGCGACAACGGCGCCGGCAAATCGACGCTGATCAACATCCTGTCAGGCACCCAAAAGCCCGATGGCGGCGAGATCAGAATCGAAGGTGAACCGGTCCGATTCTCGAACCCGCGCGACGCCATGGATCGCGGCATCGAGACGATCTACCAGTACAATTCGATGGTCCCGACCATGACCATCGCCCGCAACGTCTTCATCGGACGCGAGCCGGTGAAGGGCTCGGTTTTCGGCATCGGCATCCTGGACCAGAAGCGCATGCGTGACGAAAGCGTCAAGGCGATCGCCGACGTCGATCTGCATCTAAGATCACCCGACGCGCTGGTCGGCGAACTGTCGGGCGGCCAGCGCCAAGGCGTGGCGATCGCCCGGGCCATGCACTTCAAGTCGAAAGTCATGATCCTCGACGAGCCGACCAATCATCTCTCGGTGAAGGAGACGCGAAAGGTGATCGGCTTCGTTCGCGCCCTCAAGGCCCAGAACATCACCAGCGTCTTCATCAGCCACAACATGCATCATGTTTTCGAATGCTGTGACCGGGTCGTGGCCATGGCGCGCGGCGAGATCGTTCTCGACAAGCGGATCGGCGAGACTTCGATCGAGGAAATCCACGAGGTTTTGTGACGCGAAGAAGCGATCACTCGCGAGCCGCTCTGCTGGTAGAGGTCAGTCTGCGCTACGGCTTTTCCGCAAGGATCGCCTCAGCGGTTTTCTCGTCGGTGATCAGCACATCGACGACGCCCAGACGCAACACGGCGCGCAGCACCGGAACCTTGTCGAGGCCGCCGGAGGGCAAGATCACAGTGTCGACGTCGCGCAGATGTTCGGGGGCGAGGCCGATGACACGGCTGTTTAGCGGGTGATCGACGAGTTGTCCGTCGGGGCCGATCCAGTGGCCGCAAATATCGCCGACAGCTCCGGCTTGGCGGAGCGATCTGAGATCATCGTCTCCTACCAGTCCGATCCGAAAGATGGTGGCGTCCTTGTGCACCGCGCCCACCGAAACGAAAGCGGCGTCAACGTCGCGGGCATGGGTGAAGGCGTCTTCCAGAATAGACTGGCGCATAAGCAGATCGCGCGTGGCCTCGGTGTCCGTGAACACCGGTGCCGCGATGTAGAAGCATTCCGCATCGAAAAGCGCCGCGAGCCGCGAGGCGATTTCATAGATGTTGATCGCCGATCCACGCGTGAGCCCGCCGAGCAGGGAAACGACCGACATCCCTCTGACGGGGCGTACGGTCACTGACCGCAGACTAAGCTGGAGCGTCCGTCCCCATCCCACGCCCACCGATATCCCGTCACGGATTCTATGCGACAGGGCTTCACCGGCAGCGGCTGCGATGACCTGTGGCACTAGGGTAGGATCGGGCGGTGTCGGAACCACGATTGGGTCGGAAACGCCATAGGCGTCCCGCAGCCGGTTCTCCAGCTCGATGCAGTTCGCCACCTTGGAATTGATGCGAATCTGAACGATCCCCCGCTGACGGGCATGCGCCAGCATCCGGTTGACGCGAAGGCGTGTCAGGCCAAGAGACTTGGCGATTTGCGCCTGGGTGAGGTCACCGACATAAGCAAGCCAGGCGGCGCGGACGAGGAGGCCTTCCTCGCGATCGGACGTGACGGAACTCGTTACGGCTTGGCGGCCGTCGCGTTTCTTTCGTGCTGGTTTCTCCATCAGATCATCCTGTCCACTCCGCGGCAGCGGGTCCCGAGCGGGCTCGGCGGAGCCATGTGCTCATCGATATGAGGCATCAATCGAGTTTCCCGGCTACGCTAGCCTCGATGATAGCGGTCGAAGGACAAAACCAGCGGAGCATCATGGCAAATTGCGTCGATGATGGCCCTCGTCAGCGGCAGGCGATCGTGGGGAAGTACACCCCGGGCCATCATATTCTTCAAAGTCGGACCAAGGTCCAGCGCCAGTTGCGCGCCCTCGACCGTGTCCGAACTCATATGTTCGCGCTTCGCCACGGAATAGGGCAGGCCACGGCCGAGCAGGCGCCCCATGCGACCGTTACGGCCCGCCTGGCAGGTCACATAAAGATCGCCGGAGCCGGCCAGCCCCAGCACTGTTTCGACCTTTCCACCCAGAGCTTCGACCAGAATCGCCATCTCGGCGAGGGACTGCGAGAAAAGTGACGAGGCCAGGTTGTGCATGAGTGCGCCATTGGGCGCCTTGCCGTCGCGCTCGAGCAGCCCGACGGGAGCTCCAACGGCGAGTGTGTAGAAATTCTTGAAAGCAGCGCAGATCTCGACGCCGACGAGATCGGATGACGATCGCGCATGATAGAAGGGCGCGCGCAGAATGCGGGACGCCGCCGCGACCTGGTCGGGATTGTGCCCGGCCACGATCACAGAGGTGTCGCGCTGCGCCGCCAGTTCGCCGGCAATGCACGGTCCGCCGACGGCCATCACAGGGACAGACAAGCCAGTGCGTTGCTCGATCTCGCGGGCAAGCAGATGTGGCAGGATTTCCACGCCTTCGTCGCTTGCTGCAAGTCCTTTCGTAATCATCAGTATCGGCACGGGCGACTTGATGCTTTCTGCAATGCGGTCGATCGCCCAAGGAATGCCGGCCGACGAGACGCCGAGTACAAGCAGATCGGGTCCATCGCTCATCGCCGCCCCGAATTCGGTCCAGGAACAGGCGGTTACCACATCAGGCAGAGTGATGTTGAGGCGTGGGTGATGACTTGTGCTGGCCACCGAGCCGACGATCTCCTCATCGAGATGGGTCCCGACAAGAGTGATGCGGTTACCAGCGTGAGCGGCCGGAAGCGTCATGGCAGAGCCCATGACGCCGGCGCCGAGGACAACGACCTGGGCCATTCAGCTTCTTCCCTTGTCCAGCCGCTCGCCGCTACCTTGGTCGAACAGATGGATTCGCTCAGGCGCCGGCTCCAGATGGATCACAGCTCCAGGAGAGAGCTCCATGCGGTCATGCAGCACGGAGCAGATCGCGGTGTTGCCCATGCTGGCAAAGATGTGGATTTCGGGGCCAGTCGGCTCGACAACCGTAATCCTCGCCGGAATGCCGCGCCCGTCGGCCACTGGTCGAAGATGTTCGGGGCGAATGCCGTAGATCACCTTTTGGCCGGGCCGGACCGCAGCCCCTGGCGGGAGCGGGAGGGATAGCTCGTCGGTCCGCACCACCCAGGCGTCGCGCTCGGAAGCCACCTCGCCATGGAACATGTTCATTGCGGGCGAGCCGATGAAGGAGGCGACGAAGAGGTTTGCCGGGCGATCGTAGACATCGAGCGGGCGCCCGATCTGCTCGATATGGCCGTCGCGCATAATGACGATGACATCGGCCATGGTCATGGCCTCGATCTGGTCATGCGTGACATAGACGGTGGTGGTCTTCAGCCGCTGGTGGAGCTCCTTGATTTCGGTGCGCATCTGCACCCGCAGCTTGGCATCGAGATTGGACAGCGGTTCGTCGAACAGGAACACAGTTGGGTCCCGCACGATGGCGCGGCCCATGGCGACGCGCTGCCGCTGACCGCCCGAAAGCTGGCGAGGGTACCGTTCCAGATAGGGGGTCAGATTGAGGATCGCCGCCGCCCATCCGACCTTCTGTTTGATTTCTTCGGTTGGGCGTTTCTTCAACTGCATGGAAAAGGCCATGTTGTCGAAGACGGTCATGTGCGCATAAAGCGCGTAATTCTGGAAGACCATCGCGATGTTGCGGTCTTTGGGATGGAGCGTGTTGACGACCCTGTCGCCTATGGCGATCTCACCGGATGTGATGGGCTCGAGACCGGCTATCATGCGTAACAGCGTGGACTTGCCGCAGCCGGACGGCCCCAACAGAACGACGAACTGGCCATCCTCGATCGAGAGATCGAGTCCATCGATAATCGAGAGAGCGCCATAATCCTTCTTTATGTTGCTGATGGTGACAGACGCCATAAATTGCTACCCTTCGATTGCCCTTGCCGGTTGGATCTCATTTTCGCCATGCGAGCCATTGGCGATCGGATGCGCTCTCACCATTCGCTCTCCAGAAACTCTTCCAAGAGTCCCGCATCGGCTGCCAGATTGACAAAGGACCATCGGCCACGGATTTCCCGCGAATAGCGAATGGCATCGTGCCAAAGCGCGCGCGGCAGGCCTAGTTCCGCGCCGGTGACCGGCCCCCCGGCAGCCTTGAGTGCTGCCTCCATGCGGGCGACCGGCATTGCCATGGGCCGAACCTCCTGGCGCAGCGCCGGCCAGATTTCCGCAAGCCTGCGGTTGAAGGTTTCCGTCTGGCTGGCGTCGAGTGCCGTCTTCTTCGTCTCGGCAATGCAAAGTGGTCCAAGCTGCGCGCCATAGCGGGCCAGCATCGCCGCTTCGTCGATGGCGGTCGGCTTCACCTGCGGCGGCTCTTTCAGGTCCAGCAGCCGCGCTTGCAGACGCGCCATGACCAGCGAGGCAACCCCAACCTGCTGGCCGTGCGTGGTGCCGGGATGACGCTCTCCCGCGAACATGTCGATCCAATGGGAAATCTGGTGCTCTCCCATGGACCCGGGATGGGAAACGCCGGCAAAGCACACGCCCATCGAGCACAGCGTCAGGACGCGCTGGAGATGCCCGACAGCGGTGACGTCATGCCTGGCAAGGCCAGGCGCATGGGCCAGCATCGGCTCCTCATCGCCCGCCTGCAGCAGGTAGGGCACCTCGGAATAGTAAGTGTCGAACAGCCGATGCGAAGCCCACCAGTCGATCTGGGCGGTGGAGCGGCAGAGGCTGTCGCCAAGCCCGGCGGCGCTGAGCCAGGCGGGCGCTGCGGCCGACACGCCAAGGTCCAGGAAGATGCCCCGGGGCGCGTGTGAGGGCAGCGAGATCTTGAGCCCGGAGGCCAAGGTCACCGACGCTGTCGAGGCGCCGTAGCCATTCATCGAGGCGGCCGTGCCGAAGACGGCATAGGGCCGCTCGTCGAGAAAGGTTGCATGCTTGCAGCTGTCGTTGAGGACGCCCGACCCGACGGCCAAGACCCCGTCGGCGTGACGCGTTTTCTCCCTGACCATCTGGATCATTGCCTCATCGCAGTCGAGGCCGTCAGGCAGCACGATTTCATCGATGTCGGCGATGGCACGCAGCGCCTTCGCGACGCGCCTGCCCATCACATCGACGGTGTTGATATCCGACACAACAGCGATGCGGCTGCCTAGCGCCAGGGGCGCAACGAGATCCGACTCGCGGCCCTCCGTCGTCTCCAGCAGTTCGATCGTCTGGAACGGCAGGACCGCGGCCGCGCCGGTCTTGGGATCTGTCCAGCGTCCCGCGACAACGTCCTCGATCAACGCGTTCCAGTTGGTCGTTTCAGCCATGATCGGCCTCCATGAAGGCAGCGAGGCGCTGGTTCCAGGCTGAAAGCGTTGGCCAAAGATCGGCATGGATCGCAAGAAGTTCGGCGTAGAGCGCGGCCCGTTTCGTGTCCGGTTCGAAGGTTTTGGCCGGCTCGCTGGCCATTGCGAGCGACGCTTCGGCGATGGTGGTAAACCAGCCCACGCCCTTTGCCGCCGCCATCGCCGCGCCAAGCGAGGAGGCTTCGACGGTCGTCGAACGCTTTATGGGACGATCGAGTGCATCCGCCAGAATTTGCATCCACAGGTCGGACTTCGCTCCTCCGCCGATGGCTATGAACTGGTCGATGGTCTGGGCGGCAGCCGCAGCGGCCCGCCGACTTGTCGCGGCCTGATGCAGCGCTATGCCTTCCAGCACGGCGCGATAGATGTCGCCGCGGCGGCTGGAGCCGGAGAGCCCGGCAATCACACCACGGGCCGCACTATCCCAGTGCGGGTCCATGACGCCCTGCCAGTAGGGCAGGAGCATTATGCCGCCTGCGCCGATCGGGCTGGCAGCGGCTTCGGCCTCGAGCGTCTCCAGGGCATCATTTGCGCCATGCAGATCGACGCCAAGCATCTCGCGCGCCATCCAGTCGACGAGAAAAGTGCCGGCGCGAAGGCACGTCTCGTAGATATAGCCATCATCGGCGACCGCCGTCTCGGTGCGGAAGGCCTGGTCGTGGACGTAGTCCGTGCCGAAGCTGCCGGAGACGACCGCCGTGCCGAGGTTGATGTAAGCGCATCGCGCCTGCAACACACCCGCGCCCGTGCCGGCGCATTGACCGTCGCCGCCGCCGGCGACGATCGGCGTGCCCTCGCGCAGGCCCGTCGAAATGGCCGCTTCCGAAGTTAGTTGGCCCAGAACGGTGCCGGGCCGCGCCAGATCCAGCATCATGCGCCGGGCGACGCCCGCTGCCCCCAGTATATCGTTCGACCAGTCCATAGCTCGCATATCGAGTATGCCCATCGGGTCGGCGGATGCGGTGGACGTCACCCACCGGCCGCTCAAGCGAAAGACCAGATAGCCGTGGACTTCGGCCATCCGCTCCACCCGGGCAAAAATCTCGGGCTCTTGCTCGCGGAACCAGATCATGCGGTAAAGGCAAGGAATGACGTCCAGCGGCTTGCCGGATATTGCGTGGACCCGTGCCGCGCCGAAACTCTCGCCGAAGCGGCGTGCCTTCCGCCGGGCGCGCTCATCGAGCCAGAGCGTCGCCGGCCCGACCGCCTGGCCCTGCTCGTCGAAAAGTCCGAAGCTTTCGCGCTGGTTGGCAATGGCAAGGGCGGCAATGCGTGCCGGCGAAACCGTTGACGTCACGGCGCGCAGCGCTGCGACCGTCGAGGTCCACCACTCGGCCGGATCCTGCTCGAAATAGCCCGAACGCGGGTTGGACATTGCAAGCGGTGCACGACCTTCGGCCACGGCCAGACCATTGCGGTCCCAGGCGATCGCCTTGGTTGCCGAGGTCGAGGAATCAATGCCGATGACGAGATCAGGAACCATTGCCGCCACGTTGCCAACGGGCGAGGGCGGTCGAAACCGCCTTCGCCCAAATCACCGACTAGCCGCTAAAGACCGGCGTCCTTGACTTTGCCGTCGACAATGCCGGCAATGGCATCCAGGCATGCCTTGGCATCGCCGCCATAGTCTTGGCCCGTAAGCAACTTGCCGAGCTCAACCGGAATGTCGTTGTTCGACAGATCCGCCCAGATCGGCATGTCCGGCTCCGATCCCATCTGGTTGTCGATAGTGTATTTGATCGCGTCGAAATGGCGTGTCGTTCCGGGGCCGACAACGGCCTTCGCCTTGACCCGAGGATCTGTAAAAGAGGAATTGCGCATCGGCGAGGCGCCGCCGCCGAGCGTCGATACCCGCGCCATCACATCCTTCGAGCAGACCCACTGCATGAACAGCCATGCTGCTTCCTTGTTCTTGGAATATTGCGACAGCGAAATCGTCGAGCCACCTTGGTGACCAACAGCCGGGATTTCGTTGAAGCCGCAATCGGCGGCGGCGCGACGGCCAGGAACCTCCTTGGGCGCGGGCAGGGCCTCGAACAGGCCTTTGACCTTGGAATCGTTGGCGTCGAAGCCGGGGAAATCCTCGCCCCAGGTGATTGCCATAGCGGCTTGTCCCTGTGTCAGCGCCTGCCCCTGGCCGTCCCACGTCCAAGTCGTCGCCGACGGCGGCGAGTTCTTGACCAGCTCCTGATAGAATTTGAGCCCGGCCACGCCGCGCTCGTCATTGCCGACAAACTTCTTGTCCTTGTTGAAGATAGAACCGCCATGGCCCCACAATGCGAAGGTCCAGTCGCATTCCAGCGAATAGTGGCCGGACTTCGCCTGGCACGCGGTGCCGAAGATGCCGTTGCTTTTTTCTGCCTCTGTGAGCGCCTGGACGGCCTTGAGGTAGGCGTCGAGGTCTGTCGGCAGGGCAATGTTGTGTTTGTCGAAAAGATCCTTGCGGTACATCAGGATGAAGATCGGAATATCGAATGGAATTCCGCACTGTTTGCCGTTGTACATGGCAATGCCGTCGACCAGCGGCTTGGAGAAATCGTCCCAGTCGAAGTTGGGCATCGCCAGTTCTTTGTTCTGGTCATAATACTCGCGCGGATCGACGACATCCTGGGCAAATGTCGCCATCCAGGACTGGTCGAGATAGTAGACGTCGTAGGTGCCAAGCTGGCCCTGTACGTCTTGCGTCGCCTTGGCGAGAACCTGCTCCAGCGGCACGATCTCGACTTCCACCTCAATGCCGGTTGCCTTGGTGAATTCACCCGCGACAAGCTGGTTGGCGACGATCGTTGGCGGCGTCGCTTCCGAGGTGTAGCGGATTTTGGTGCCGGCATATGGTTTGCCGACGTCGGCCAGCCACTTCAGCATATCGGCGTCCTGGGCACGGGCTTCCTCAACCCCGAGGCCCAGCATCCCCCGACTGGTGCGGCCGCCACCTAGCATGGCTGATCCGAAGGCGGAAAAGCCGACACCAGCGAGCGCCATCTTCCTCATGAAGTCGCGTTTGGTTATCCGGCGCGCCGTAAAGTCATTGCAGGTATCGGCGACGAATGTCTTCTTGTCGTGTTCACTGAAGCTCATGATCGTTCCTCCATTGCGTTTTTGTCGTCGTTCTTCTCGTCTGCGCCTCACTCCTTCAGCGATCCGAGGGTGAGGCCGCGGACCAGATGCCGTTGAACCAGCAGGATAAAGATGAAGCTGGGTATGATCGCGGATGTGCCGAGCGCTGTGATGTAGCCCCACTCGGTCGCGGTCGATGTGACAAAGGTCGAGATCTTCACCGGCACAGTGCGGATCGACGTTGTCAGGAACAGTGAGAGCAGGAACTCGGTCCACGAAAAGATGAAACACAGCACGGCCGTCGCAGCGATGCCGCCCTTGACCATGGGAAGGACGACGCGTCGAAACGTCTGCCAGCGCGTCGCGCCGTCAATCAGCGCCGCCTCATCAACCTCGCGCGGAACATCGTCGAAGAACGACTTCAAAAGCAAAACCGCCAGCGGCAGGTTAATCAAGCTGTGAACGAGGATGAGCCCCGTATAAGTATCGCGCAAGCCGAGATCGCGGAACATGAAAACGATCGGAATGACGATCGCGATTGGCGGCATGAAGCGTTGCGAGAGAATCCAGAACAGGAAGGACTGCTGGCCGCTGAACTGCATTCGCGACAGGCAATAGGCGGCCAGCGTGGCCAGCAGCAGCGTCAGCGCCGTCGATCCGACGGCTATGATGGCGCTGTCGAGCAACGACTGGCGGGAATCGTAGGAACTGGCGCCACCCTTGATGACCCCGGCCGCCTCGCCGCCCTGTTCCATGCCGATGTCGACGCGTGAGACGCCAAGCAACGTCACGCGGTAATTGTCCGGCGTCGGTGTGAAACCGGTGTAGACCGGTCCGCTGCGGTCGAAGATCGCCGAATAGGGTTTGATGGACGACAGGGCCCACCACGCGATCGGGAACATAAAGATCGCCACCACTAGGACGGCGAGCACGTCACGGGCGATCGTTTGGGCGCGCGACGACTCCATCAGAACCTCACCTTGAAGAGCCTGACGAAGAGGTTCGACACGACGATCAAGACGACGAGCACGATCAGCGACAGGGTCGCGGCATAGGGAAAGTCTCCGGTGAAGTAGATACGGCCAGCGTAGAATGAAAGCGTCTCGGTGGCCGTGCCAGGCCCGCCGGCGGTGATGATGTAGACGTAGTCGTAGATGCGAAAGAGATCGACGCCGCGGATCAGCACCGCGACCGCTATCACCTTGCGCAGCATCGGCAATGTGAGGCGCAAGAACGTCTGGATGCCGTTGGCACCGTCGATCGCCGCGGCCTCGAAAGGTTCCTTCGGCAGCGCCCTGAGCCCTGCCAGGATGATGAGCACCATGAACGGCGTCCACTGCCATATGTCTGCCAGCAGGATCGCCGCCAATGCGGTTCCGGGCTGCGTCAGGATCGGCTGTGCCGGCGAGATCAGGTCGAGGGCATAGAGGTAGAACGACAGGACGCCGAAAGAGCCGTCCTGCATCAGCAGGAACATCATTCCGGTCACCGCAGGCGGCACCACCAGCGGCAGTGTCATCATCGCCCGCAGCACGCCGTAACCTTTGCGATCGGTGTCAAGCAGAAGCGCGATGAGGATGCCGAGCGCAAGCTGAACCGCAAGCGCGACGAAGGTATAGATCAGCGTGGTTTCCAGCGAATGCCACATACGCGCATCCGAGAAGGCGCGCGTCCATTGGTGGAGCCCGGCGAAGTCGAGCTGCCGGGAGACGACATTGCGTTTGTGAAACGACAGCCAAACCGAATAGGCGAGGGGATAGATGCCGAAAACGAGAAGCATCACCGTGATCGGCGCGAGCCAGGGGAAAGGATGCTCGGCCGTCATGAACCGGGGCAGGGCCCATCTGGGCGTTTCCCGGGTCACGGTCACCGTGCTCACGCGCAAATCTCCGCTCGGTCACAGAGACGCATCGGCCTTCTCCCTATCGGCCAGATTGTGCCAACTTGAACTTTTGTAAGTTTGTTGTGCCTTTTGTTAAGAACGTGTCGGACGGCCGCCGATTTGTCAAGTGTCGGTTCCGTCAGGCTCAGGGGTTTTGGTCGTAGTCCCAGAGGATGCCGTCATCGCCGGGTACGGGGTTGTTTTTGGAGGGAGCGCCGCCGGCAAATGCCGTGTGTCAGCATCAAAAGCGCTCAGGGCCGCCGCAAACTTTGGCAGCCCAAGGAAGCTACGCAACCCATTGAGGAGATCGGGAGGACAGCCCGGGGGCTTTGGAACTCGCCTTAATCCGGCAATCGGATCTGAAGCTTTACGTCCGCCGGCCGGGCTTCGACCGCGCGGTCGAAGGCGGTGATGGAATCTTCGAAGGCGAAGGTCGCCGAAATGAGTGGCTTTAGGTCGACCCGGCCCGACCCCATTAGCGCGATTGCCCGCTCATATTGGTGGGCATATCGGAACACAGTCTCGATGCGGACTTCCTTGGTCGAGGCGGTGGCGACATCGAATGCGATCGGCGCCACCGGCAGGCCGACCACCACTACCGCGCCACCGGGCCGCGGCAGATCGAGCAGGGTCTCCCATGCCTTGGACGAGCCCGAGCATTCAAACACCACGTCGGCGCCCCAGCCATCGGTCAGCCGCTTTACCTCCGCCGCCAGGTTCTTGTCGCGGACGTTGATCGGGATCACGCCTTGATAGCCGCCGGCGATGTCGAGCTTGGGTTGGGCGAGATCTGCAACAACGGCGCGGGCGCAGCCGCCGGCGAGCGCCGCGATCGCCACCATCGTGCCGATCGGCCCTGCGCCAATCACCACCGCCGTGTCACCCGGCGCAATCTTCGCTTTGGCCGCCGCCTGCATGCCGACAGCGAAGGGCTCCACCATGGCGCCTTCGGCGAAGCTGACATTGTCGGGCAGTTTGAAAGTGTAGTTGGCGGGGTGGACGACATAGGGCGTCAGCACGCCGTGGATCGGCGGCGTTGCCCAGAACCTGACCGCCGGATCGATGTTGTAGAGGCCGAGCCGGCTCGCCCGCGAATTCGGGTCGGGGATACCCGGCTCCATGCAGACGCGGTCGCCGACCTTTAGATGCTCGACGCCTTCGCCCGTTTCGATGACGGTGCCGGCGGCTTCGTGGCCAACGATCATCGGCGCTTCGACCACGAACGGGCCGATGCGGCCATGCGTGTAGTAGTGCACGTCGGAGCCGCAGATGCCGACAGTGTGGATTTTGATGCGAACTTCGCCTGGGCCTACGGTCTGTGGCAGATCGATGTCACGCAGCTTGAGTTCGTGCTGGCGTTCGAGGACAAGGGCGCGCACGTTTGTCATCGACGTAATCTCCTCTAAAGCCGATCGTAGGGCCTTCGTAACCTTACTTGCACTCGGCGCGTTCATCATAGCCGCTCATTCACGGCTTCAAAATCCAGCTCGGAAAACAGGGGTGTTGCCTGATTCCGACTATCTGTACCAACTTCCCGGCCAAAGGACTTTGAAGGCCGGCCATGCCGCTGCCGAATGCCCTCGGCGGAATGAAATAGTCGTTCGCCCAGAGACTCCCCACTCCCCAGCCTCCAAGCCAGCAGGCCGGCATCGGTCAGTCATCAACAGGGGTCCAGCAGGTGCGCGACACACGACGCTACATTGCCATGGAACGCTTGCCCAATCCGCTTCTGGTCGATGCGGCCCACCAGGTGAAATGTCCGCTATCGTTTTTTGGGCGCCAGAAGTTCCCGGTTCGCTTCCGGCCCATAATGCTGCCGGGCGGCAATGCGCTTCATTAAAGTCATTCTCCATTCGAAGCGCTCAGGCCGGAAGCTGCCCTGCGTAAGACGCCAGGTCATTGCCCGCCGCGGATAAGTTTGCAGTTGGACAATATTGGCCAGTCGGGCGATCCCGGCATTTGGCGTTGCTTCGGCGAGTCAATACTGAGCCTGCGCTTACGCGCCATCCTTCTCGACAAGACCAACGGCTGGACCCGATCGAGTGCAGACGGGTTCAGTTGGTGCTGGTTGTGGCGGTGAACCCGCACTGCTTCTGTTCCATATCGATCTGCTTCGTGATGCGGACGGCGTTCTGTGCGTAGGCCTCCGTCACGGAGCCACTATTCACAGTCTTGTCCTTCAGCGGGCTCACGCCTGCGCAGAGGTGGAAAACATGCGGCTCGGTGGACTTCGCGGCTCCGTTTTCGGGCGCGATCCAGTAGACGACATCCTGACCGGCGGGGTGGCTCGCGTCCCGCGTCGCCGCCGCCACGGCGGCGGTGTCCGTCGCGATCGCCTGCGCCTGAGCGGCGACATCAGGCGAACAGGCGGTGGTGGGCTGCCCCGACTTGATCTGGGCTGCGCATGCGTTCATATCCTGGGTGTACTGTTCGACCGACGGGGGTTTGAAACTGATCCCCATGACCGTCGCGAGCACCGCCAGCGCAGCGCCGACGCCGCCGGCAACCTTCTTGGTCCGCGGATCCATGTTTTTGTCGGTGAGGATCAGGAAAACCAGCGGGAGGAAGGCAATCAGTGTGATGATTGCGCCGAGCTGGTTTTGGAAGAAGAACCTGGCGACGTCGGATGCACGAGCCGGATCGTGCCTGTTGGCCGCCTTCCATAGCAAGTTGCCGGCGATTGCGAAAATCGCGATGCCGACCAGAAGGCCGATGACCAGCGGCAGGTGTTCCTGGTCGAACTTGTTCTGGCGAAGCAGCATAATTCCGTAGATCTCGCCGCCAATGGCGACGATCCACGAGAGTGCGGCGAAAAGCCGAAGACGCGTGGCGGAGGACTTCTGGCCCTGCGTCGCTTGCCAATCCTTGGTAACGTCTGGCTTGTTGTCGGTCATTGACCAAATCCCCTGATATCGACACTTCTGCGGGCGGCGTTAGACCAGAAGGCCAACCCGCCCGGCGCAGCGGCATTGAACGAGCGCCACCTGCCTTAGCGACGCGGCGAAAATGTGAGCGCCACGGCAGGCCTCATCTCCATTCATAATTCATATTGCGCATGAGTGAATCCGTCCATACCCACGCAGGCAGACGCCTACGCGGTGATGGTTCGTTCTTCTTAATCTCTGGCTCGAACTTGACGCTGCCTTCCCTCGCTTCCCGGCGGCGGTCGCGCCATTCCCGACACCAGCCGAAAATCGAAATCTCCATAGCCATCGCCCGTGGCCGGCGATTCCTTCCTCGGGGACTTTCGTACGCCTACGGCGCCCGAAACTCTTATATGGGGATGGTCAACCACAAACAGCGTCACGTCGACATTGTCATGTACCTCCGGGCAATCCGCAGATCCATTCGATGGGTCCGTTTGCGTGACGCGGTTCGCGAGCGAACCCAGTCCACCTTATATTCGGTCAGGGCGCATGCACCTGTTCGATGATCCCGCTTGCGGCGGATTCGGACCCAAGAGACGAAACCATTCTTTAACGGCGGCTGTTTGAGGCCATGAGTTTCGTCAGTTCGTCTACCGAGGATCTGCCAGGCCTGATCGGCCTGGAGATTTTTATGATCGATTGGCGTCTACGCTGATGGTTTCGTCAGGAGAGCTCCTTCTATAACGACTCCGGCGTTCACGTATTTCCACAGCGCAACAAGCAGTTTCCGGGCGAGGGCGATGATCGCCGTCTTCTTGTACCGGCCACCATTCTGGACGATTCAGTCGCCGCACGGACGCCAAGCTTGGCCCCGACCATCTGCATTGATAATAATGCAGATTTGCATTATCTTTATCGCGATGAACAGGAAATGTTTAATATGACAACGTTGACAGTGACGACAAGGGGACAGGTGACGTTCCGCAAGGACGTGCTGCAACATCTGGGCATCAAACCGGGCGAGAAGATCGAGCTTGATCTGCTGCCCGACGGTCGGGCGGAATTGAGGGCTGCACGGGCGAAGGGGTCGTTCCGGGACCTCCACGGCTTCCTCAGAGGCAAGACGAACGGCCGGGTGCTCAGCATCGAGGAGATCAACGAGGCGATAGCGGAAGCGGGCGCTGCGGCTGGGTCCGGCAAGGAATGAGGGTTACGGCCGACACGAATGTGCTGCTGCGCGCCTATGTCGCCGATGATGAGGGATAGGCGGCCATTGCCGTCGACCTGCTGGCCAAAGCGGACATCGTGGCCGTGAGCTTGCAGGCCTTGTGCGAGTTCGCCTGGGTTCTGGCCCGGCAGTACCAGACAGAGCGCGAAAATATTGCCGCGGCGATCCGGGCGTTGCTGAACACCGCGAATGTTGTCGTCAACCGGCCGGCAGTTGAGGCAGGGCTGTCAGTCCTCGATGCCGGCGGCGATTTCGCGGACGGCGTGATCGCTTTTGACGGCGGCTGGCTTGGCGGGGAGACTTTCGTCTCGTTTGACCGGAAGGCCGTCAAACTGCTCTCGGCGCAGGGACAATCCGTACAGCTTCTTTTCTAAGTCTTTCCGCGGTGGTCTTTCGCCCTGTGCTGTCGCGTCTTTAGAGGCCGCTGCGAGCAATCGGATTCTGTCTGCGGTACGGATGTCAGATCAAGAATGGCGCGGTGAGAGCCGATAATCGTCGATAGATGGGTTGTGGAAATCGTTAGAAATTTCCCAACTACGAGGCCGACTTGGTCGCGCAGATCGCGTAGCGATGCTGCGTCGAGCGTTCCAGCGTCCTGAGGAAGTTCATGTGCCGTGCCTGCGCGCGATGAATCGCGCCGAGCCGGGTGTCGACCACAGGCATCTCAAAGCCAGCCTCCACGAGAAGCGCGCAGACCTCGTCCGCTTTGGCGCCGTGCGAAAAGTGCAGCCGCGACAGGATGCTGCGATGGCGGTCCGCCATCACCTGATCCAGTCCGTGGACCGGCCCGACTGTCCGGCCAACGGCCCTTTCCAGGACCTGTCGCAGAGAGGTTACCCAGGTCTTACTGACGAAATCACCATCAATGATCAGCAGCCGTCCGCCAGGCTTGAGCAGCGAGAACCATTCGGCGAATGCCGCTCGCGGATCCACCAACGTCCAGACGAGATGACGAGTGACGAGGACGTCATAGCTTTCTCCGTTTTCAAGGGTGCGCTCGGCGTCGCCGATCAGAAACCGGATGCCGCTTTCCCTCTGCGTCGCCTTTGCACGCGCGCGACCAAGCATGGTCTCTGACCAATCGAGCCCGGTCACCGCATAACCCAGGTCGTGCATGAGATGGGATACGACCCCGGTGCCGCAAGCGAGGTCGAGCGCGCGACGCCCATCCCCGCGCCCCAAGTGCTTGAGCATCAGCCTGTGCCAGGCCAGGCGTTCCCGCTGTGAGAAGATTTCATGCCCCACCGAAAGATCGAATGTTCCGGCGCGCGTCGACCAATAGTCGCGTATCTCGTCCCGCAGCGAATAGTTGGGCTCGCCTGCCATTCCTGACCCCTTGTCGTCGTACCAGTCTGGAATGGCTCTAAAAGATATTTCTTGAGAATTGAAGTCATCTTTTATAAGGCACCTCTGGCTAATCCACTTCAAGAGAGGGCGCGATGAATTTTGGAAAGATCCCAGCAGGGACGATGTCGGCCGTTATCGTCGCCCTGTCGATGACGCTGGCCGCCAGGGCCGAAATGGTTGCAGTGACTGACATCACGGGCCGCCAGGTCGAGGTGAACGTCCCGGTCGAGAAGGTAATCCTGGGTGAGGGCCGGCAGATCTATCTCGTCGCGGCACTCGACACCGAGGATCCGTTCAAGCGCATCGCTGGCTGGCGCGAGGATTTCAGCCAAGCGGATCCGGACAATTACGCCGCCTATCTGGAAAAATTCCCCAGGATGGCCGAGATCCCAACTTTTGGCGGCTTCAAGGACGGTACTTTCGACGTCGAGCAGGCGGTGTCGCTCAAGCCCGACGTCATCCTGATGAATATCGAGTCGAAGCAGGCTACGGAAGACGGCAAGTATATCGAGAAGCTCGCCGCTGCCGGCATTCCGTTGGTCTATGTCGATTTCCGCGAGCGCCCCTTCACCAACACCGAACCCAGCATGCGCCTCTTTGGCAAGCTGTTCGGCAAGGAGGAGCGCGCCGAGGAATTCATCACCTGGCGCGCCGCCGAGATCGCGCGCGTTACCGATGTCATCGAGAAGGCCAAGCCGGAAAGGCCCAAGGTCTTCATCGAACGCGCCGGCGGCTATTCCGATGACTGCTGCATGAGCTTCGGCGACGACAATTTCGGCAAATTCGTCGAGATGGCAGGCGGCGACAACATCGCCAAGGACATCATCCCCGGCACGTTCGGCACGCTCAATCCCGAACAGATCATCGCATCCGACCCGGATCAGATCATCGTCACCGGCGGATGGTGGGAAGCCTATGTGCCGGGCGGTGCCTGGGTCGGCGTCGGGCCCGGCCGTGATCAGGCAGAGGCGCTGCGCAAGCTGAAGGCGCTGACCGAGCGGCCGGCGCTGACCGGCGTGAACGCCGTCGAGGACGGCGCGGTGCATGCCATCTGGCATCAGTTCTACAACAGCCCCTATCAGTTCGTGGCCATCCAGCAGATGGCGAAGTGGCTGCATCCGGATCTTTTCGCCGATCTCGATCCCGAGGCGACCTTCAGGGAGTTGCACGAGAAATTCCTGCCCGTCGCATACCGGCCCGGCCACTGGGTCTCGCTGACCGATGTCGATTGAATCGACGGCCGTCAACACCGCGCTCGACAGCACCGATGGACGAGGGCGTTACCGCGCTCTCGTCTGGCGGCGGCAGTTGATCCTTGCCGGCCTCGGCGCTGCCCTGCTCTTCAGCCTGTGCGTCGACCTTGCGGTCGGTCCCGCCCGCTACGGACTTGGCGAGGTCGTGCGGGCGCTTGTGTTTCCCGACACCGTGCCGCAGCAGGTGCGCGTGGTGCTCTGGGACATCCGCATGCCGGTGGCCCTGATGGCCATTGTCGTCGGGGCGGCGCTCGCCGTGGCCGGCGCGCAGATGCAGACCATCCTCAACAACCCGCTGGCCAGCCCCTTCACGCTCGGCATATCCGCCGCCGCGAGCTTCGGCGCCGCGCTTGCACTTGCCTTCGGGGTGAGGCTTCTCCCCGCCGCAGTCGAGTATGTAGTGCCGATCAACGCCTTCGTGATGGCGATGCTGGCGGCCTTCCTCATTCACGTGCTGAGCGTAAAGCGCGGCGTCAGCGCGGAGACCATCGTGCTGCTTGGCATCGCGCTGGTTTTCACCTTCAACGCGCTGCTCGCGCTCGTCCAGTTTTTCGCGTCGGCGGAAGCGCTGGCGGCGGTCGTCTTCTGGACAATGGGCAGTCTCACCAAGGCCACCTGGCCCAAGCTTGCAGTCACCACATTCATTCTCCTCGCAGTCTTACCCATTTTCGCCCGGCGCGTTTGGGCGTTGACGGCGTTGAGGCTCGGTGAGGACAAGGCGGCCAGCTTCGGCGTCAAGGTCGGCCGCCTGCGGCTCGAGACACTCATTCTGGTGAGCCTCCTGGCCGCCATTCCCGTCGCCTTCGTCGGCACCATAGGTTTTATCGGTCTCGTAGGCCCGCACATTGCGCGCATGGTCATCGGCGAGGACCAACGCTTCTTCCTGCCGGCTTCGGCCCTTGCGGGCGCGCTCATCCTGTCGGCTAGCTCGGTCGTCAGCAAGTCGCTTATCCCTGGGACGGTCTTCCCGATCGGCATCGTCACCTCGCTGATCGGCATCCCGTTCTTCATCTCGCTCATCCTGTCCAGCACGAGGCGCTCATGGTGACGATCCGGCTCGAGGCGCTCGGCGCGCGCTACGGCACGAGCCTCCGGCTTCGGGATGTGACGACACCTGCGTTCGAGGGCGGAGACATCGTGGCCGTGATCGGTCCGAATGCCGCCGGGAAGTCGACGCTCTTCAGGCGCATCGCCGGCCTCCTGGACGGACCGGGAGCAATGCATGTCGAGGGGGCCATTCGCGGGAAGAGCGGCATCTGCTACATGCCACAGGAAACGTCCGCCAACGCGGTGCTCACCGTCTATGAGTCAGTGTTGCTCGCCCGTAAGCAGGGTATGGGCTGGTCTGTGGGCGACGATGATCTGGCTCGCATCGACGAGACGCTGGCGGCGCTCGGCATCGCCGACATCGCTTTCCGCAACATTGGCGAGCTTTCCGGCGGCCAGCGGCAACTGGCCAGCCTGGCACAAACGCTGGTGCGCGAGCCGGAGATCCTGCTGATGGACGAACCGACATCAGCACTCGATCTGTCGCGGCAGGTGGAAGTGCTCGGCCTCATGCGGGGACTTGCTCAGGCGCGAGGCATGGTCGTGCTGATCGCCCTGCACGACCTCAATCACGCCCTGCGCTTCAGCGATCAGACAATGGTCATCGCGGACGGCCGGCTGGTCGCATGCGGGTCATCGCCGGACGTCATCACATCCGATCTGCTGCGGGACATTTATCACCTCAACGCGCGCATCGAGCCGTGCTCGCGCGGCATCGGCCATGTCATCGTGGATGGCGTGGCGGATGGGCGTCGGACGGCCATTATGTCGGCAGCGGAAACTGAATCCTGGATTAGGAGCAGATTCGAAGCGGCAGCCGTTCCGGCCGCGTGACGGCAAACCGCATTATGCCGGTGGATCGACGCGCGCACTGATCGACCTGATTCTCTGACCGCTGGTTGAAGGCGACAGTATGCTTGCATTCAGCTCAAGGCGTGGCCGGCCAATCCATAGACCCAAGGCCCATTGTCTTGCCGGTTCAGGAAGCGGCGCCCTTTGGACATGGTCGTAACGGTCTCGGCAATGCCGAAGCCGCTCTGCTGGAGAAACGCGGCAAACACGCCATCCTTCTCGCGGGTGTCGACGCGGGCGAATCGTCCTGCCAGTTCCTTCAGATGCAGGGCTGTAAGATGGACCGCGTCGAGATCGTTTCGCGCGACCATGGGGCCGATCACGTGGCCACGTCCGAACTCGCGACACATGGAATAGCCGACGATTTCGCCGCCGCGGCTCAAAGTGCAGATTGAGGCATCCGCTGCGAGCAACGCGAGCAGCCTCTCGCGGTTTATCCCTAACGCGCGCGTATCCAGCGGCGTGATGTCCTTAAGCCTGTCGCTCGACAGCGCCTGCAATTCACCGTTCAAGGCCGGCATAGCCGGGAGTGTTTGTGGGACCTCCCCCTGGCGCTGGTATACGATCGCCTCGGTCGTGAAGCCGAGTGAAACGTAGAGGGGGTAGGCAGCATGGGTCGCGTTGAGTGCCAAATTGCGA
Organism: Mesorhizobium sp. M0816; assembly: GCF_040320005.1. NCBI lineage: Bacteria > Pseudomonadati > Pseudomonadota > Alphaproteobacteria > Hyphomicrobiales > Phyllobacteriaceae > Mesorhizobium > Mesorhizobium sp. M0816. Next base: position 40,308 of record NZ_JAMYOT010000040.1, read on the forward strand.
TCGCCGCACTGCTCAAGGACTAGGTCCATGAGCCATCGGCCGCCTCCTTGCGCTTGTGTGCGTGGCGTTGTGATCACCAGGCCAATGGTGGCAAAGTCGTCCCCGTGGGGAAACCACATCGCGCTCCCGAAAACGCGTCCAATACCATCAACGGCAACAATGCCGCGGCCGGCACGGCGCAGAAAGTCCCAATCCTTCGGCCGGTGAGGCCAGCGGACTGAGATCGACAGCGCGTGCAGTAGCTTGACGTCGACATCATCAATGTCCCGCGCGACCAGTTCGAAGGATTTCAGGCGTACTGATCTCTGCATCTCAATCGATCCGCTCCTTCAACGAATGCGCAAGGCAAGCGGTGTTGATCCTGTCATCGATCGCCATGTCGCGACATACCTCTTTTGCCGCAGCATTATACGGGAAAGCCAGCAGGTTTCGCTGGTTCGAAGTGCTTTTTCGCAATCTTCGGCCAAAGCACGACGCAATTCGGCAGGGAACACTGCTGCCTGCGGATAGGCTGGTTGCACCCGGTGATAGTGTGCAAGCAGAGCGGACCGCCATGAACGTGGAAGAAATCCTCGCGACCCTGGTTGCATTTCCCTCTGTTGTGGGCACGCCAAACGGCGCGATCGTCGATTGGATCCGCGACTATTGTCAGGCAGCCGGAGCCGAGGTGACGGTTCTGCCCGGTCCCGAGGGTGACCGGTCCAACCTTTTCCTTACGATCGGCCCGCGCCAGGGTCGGGGCTACATCATCTCCGGACATATGGATGTCGTGCCGGCCGGCGAGCCGGAATGGAGCTCGGACCCCTTCGTCCTGCGCCGCGAGGGTGGCAGGCTATACGGTCGCGGCACCACCGACATGAAGGGCTTCCTCGCCTGCGCATTGGCCGCGCTCCCAGGACTTGCGGCGATGAACCTGCGGCAGCCAGTTCATCTCGCATTCTCGTATGACGAAGAGGCGGGGTGCCGTGGTGTGCCGCATCTCCTAGCCGCGTTGCCGAGCTTATGCGAGAGGCCGCTTGGCGCGATTGTCGGCGAGCCGAGCCGGATGCAGCCCGTGCGCGCGCACAAGGGGAAGGCCGCCGCGCGACTCGAGGTGATCGGGCGATCAGGCCATTCGTCACGCCCCGATCTCGGACTCAATGCCGTGCATGCCATGGCCGGCGTTATCACGCACGCCGTGGCCTACGGCCGATCCCTCGCCGACGGGCCGCTCGATGACAATTTCGAGCCCCCGTATTCTTCCTTGCAGGTGGGCGTCATCGCCGGTGGACAGGCGGTCAACATCATCGCTGGCCACTGCACAGCCGATATCGAGGCGCGTGCCGTGCCCGGCGTTTCTCCAGCCTCCCTGCTTGAGCCGGTCAAGGCCCGGCTTTTCGCCCTGCGAGACAGCGGCTTCGATGTGGCGTGGCACGAGTTGACCACCTATCCCGCCCTTGCGCCCGCCAACGGGAGCGAGCTAGCGGCCGTTCTGACGGAGCTGACTGGGCAGGAGCCGCTGACAGCTGTGAGTTACGGCACGGAGGCCGGACTTTATCAGCAGGCCGGCATCGATGCGGTCGTTTGCGGACCCGGCGACATCGGCCGTGCCCATCGTCCCGACGAATATATCGAGATTGGTGAACTCGCCGCTTGCCGGAAGATGATCGAGGGGCTCGGCGCGCGTCTTGCGGCCTGAAGGAAGGGCGGTCACCATGGCGTTTCTTTTCAATTCCGATGCGGCGCGTGCTGCGGTCTTCCGCGAGATCTTTGCGCGCCAGCTCCCGGATCTGGAATTCGTCCATTCCGGGGACGAGATGGAGCCGGAGAAGGTGCGCTATCTCATCACCTGGACGGTGCCGGACGAGATCTCGCGCTACCGCAATCTGGAAGTGCTGTTTTCCATCGGAGCGGGCGTCGACCAGTTCAAGCAGGACGTGGTGCCAAGCCATGTGAAGCTTGTGCGCATGGTCGAGGACGGCATCATACGCATGATGCAGGAATACGTCGCGCTCGGCGTGTTGGCGCTCCACCGGGAGATGCCCGCCTATCTCGAGCAGCAGAAAAGATGCCTCTGGCAACCGATTGCCGCTCGACAGGCGGCCGAACGCCGGGTTGGCTTCCTCGGCCTTGGGATGCTGGCGCAGGCGGCTATCGAGCGCTTGAAGCCCTTCCGGTTTCCGCTTGCCGGCTGGAGCCGCAGCGAAAAGCGGATCGAGGACGTCGCCTGTTTTCACGGCACGGACCAACTCGCGGGCTTTCTGAAGCAAACGGATATTCTCGTCTGCCTGCTCCCGCTCACGGAACAAACACACGGTGTGCTCGATGCAGAGTTCTTCGACTTGCTGCCCGTCGGGGCGCAGCTGCTGCATGTCGGCAGGGGTCCGCAACTGGACCAGGCCGCGCTGATCAACGCGCTCGACACCGGTCACGTATCTGCGGCGATGCTTGATGTCACTGATCCAGAACCGCTCCCGGAAGACCATCCGCTGTGGTCGCATCCGAAGGTGATGATAACGCCTCACATCGCCTCGGTGACGCAACCGCATACGGCGGCACAATCCGTCGTGGACAACATCCGGCGCCACCGCGCCGGAGAAGAACTGATCGGCCTCGTCGATCGGACACTCGGCTACTAACCAGGAAACATCACATGTCACTTCTGATCACGATCGACACAGTTCCAGACTTTGCGCCGAAGGAGGCACTACCGGCTCCGGAGCGGCTCATTTCCGGCAATCCATCCTTCAAGACCTGGGCGCAGGATGCCTCGAAGGGCGAAAAGGTGCTCACCGGTGTCTGGGAGGCGACGCCCGGCGAGACGCATTCGATCAAGGGCACTATCTCCGAGTTCTGCCACATCGTTTCGGGTCTCGTCGAAATCGAGGAGAAGGGCGGTGAGACCAAGACCTACCGCGCCGGCGACAGTTTCGTGATGAAGCCTGGTTTCGTCGGCGTCTGGCGCACTATCGAGACCGTGCGCAAGATCTACGTCTGCGTCTATGACTGAGTTCAGTGCTCAAGGTCCGGCCGAATAGCGCGCGGCGGCTCCAGAACAATCGGCTTTTCAAGTTCCGCCTGACGCGATTCGACGCCGCCGGGCGGCTCATCCTCGACGGAAAATGCGGCGGGCGGTCGACTATTGTTCCGATGACGCTAGTGCAAATGAGGACCTCCATCAATGAAGACCTACAAGATAGCGCTCATCCCCGGCGACGGCATCGGCAAGGACGTCACGCAGGCGGCATGGCAGGTGCTGCAGGCGGCGGCAAAGCGGAGCGGTTTCGCCCTTGATGACACAAGATTCCCGTGGTCGTGCGCCTACTACCTGGAGACCGGTGCAATGATGCCGTCAGACGGCATCGAGACACTTCGAAAATTCGATGCGATCTATCTCGGCGCTGTGGGCTGGTCCGCGGAAGTGCCCGACTCGGTATCGCTTCACGGACTGCTCCTGCCGATCCGGAAAGGGTTCACGCAGTACGCCAACATACGACCGCACCGGCTGTTGCCGGGCGTTCAGGGGCCGCTCCGCTCCGATGGCTTCGATATCCTGTGCATCCGCGAGAATACGGAAGGCGAATATTCCGGCGCCGGTGGGCGCGTTCATTCCGGCACGGCCGATGAGGTCGCGGTTGAGACTGCGATCTTCACGCGTACGGGTGTCGAACGGATCATCCGTTTCGGTTTCGAACAGGCGCGGGTGCGTCGCAGGAAGCTCGCATCTGTCACCAAATCCAACGCGCAGAAACACACCATGGTTTTCTGGGATGAGGTCACGCGCGAGTTGGCAAAAGACTATGCCGATGTGGAGGTCTCGCACTACCACATCGACGCCATTGCCGCCCGCATGGTCCTGGCGCCGGAAAGCCTCGACGTAATCGTCGCATCGAACCTTTTCGGCGACATCCTCACGGATATTGGAGCGGCCATTCAGGGCGGGCTGGGTTACGCCGCCTCCGCCAATATCAATCCCGATCGCAGCGCGCCTTCCATGTTCGAGCCGGTCCACGGTTCGGCGCCCGACATCGCGCATCTCGGTGTCGCCAATCCGATCGCCGCGATCTGGTCCGGTGCGATGATGCTCGAGCATCTGGGCGAGGGGCAGGCTGCGGCCGAAGTGATGTCGGCAATCGAGTCCGCAACCGCGCGGGGGATTGGCACGATCGCGGGCAAGGACAGGACTGAAACAATCACGCAGGCCGTGCTGGCACGATTGAGCTGAAAGAGCAGAGGAAAGACCATGAATGCGATGACGAAGATTGGCATGTTCAACGATTCCGACCTTTTCCGCCAGCAGGCGCTGATTGGCGGTGTCTGGCGGGGTGGCGAAACGAAGGGCGTGGTCGATGTCATTGACCCTGCCAGCCAAAGTGTTCTCGGCACCGTTCCCGCAATGGGCGAGAACGAGACGAGAGCGGCAATCGCTGCCGCGGCTGAGGCCTTCAAAAGCTGGACGAAGAAGACCCATGCCGAGCGTGCAGGACTTCTGGAGCGCTGGCACGACCTCATTCGCCAGCACGAACAGGATCTCGCGCTCCTGCTGACGCTGGAACAGGGCAAGCCGCTTGCCGAGGCGGTGGCGGAAATCCGCTACGGCGCATCTTTTGTGAAATGGTTTGCGGAGGAGGCGCGCCGGATCGGTGGCTCGACCATTCCGTCACCCACGGCCGATCGCCGCATTCTGGTGCTGAAAGAACCCGTCGGCGTCTGCGCCATCATCACGCCGTGGAATTTCCCCAACGCGATGATCGCACGCAAAGTAGCACCGGCGCTGGCCGCAGGTTGTACGGTTGTCATCAAGCCGTCGGAATTTACGCCATTCTCGGCGCTGGCGCTCGGCGTTCTGGCGGAACGGGCAGGTATCCCTGCAGGCGTGATCAACATTGTGACGGGCATGCCCGTCGAAATCGGCAACGAACTGATGGCCAATCAGACGGTGCGCAAGATCTCGTTCACCGGTTCGACCCGCGTCGGTGCGCTGCTCATGCGTGGTGCGGCCGATAGTATCAAGCGGCTGAGCCTGGAGCTTGGCGGCAACGCACCCTTTATCGTCTTTGACGACGCCGATCTGGATAAGGCAGTTGAAGGGGTGATCGCATCCAAGTTCCGCAATGGCGGTCAAACCTGCGTCTGCGCGAACCGGATTCTTGTGCAGGAAGGCGTTTACGACGCTTTCGCCGAAAAGCTGAGCCGGCGCGTCACGCGGATGAAGGTTGGCGCAGGGACCGACGAGGGCACTGAGATCGGCCCGATGATCAACGCGGCCGCGATCGACAAGATCGAGCGTCACATCGCGGATGCACGGGCGAAAGGTGCGCAGATCATCGCCCAAAGCGAGACGATGCCGGAGGGTAAGCAATATGCACGGCCCGTCGTGCTGGGAGAAGCTACTACGGGGATGCTCCTGGCATCGGAAGAGACGTTCGGTCCGGTGGCGCCGCTTTTTCGCTTCGAGACGGAGGAAGAGGCCATCGCCATTGCGAACGGTACGCCGTTCGGCCTTGCCGCCTACTTCTACACCGACAACCTCAAGCGCTCATGGCGTGTTGCCGAGGCGCTGGAGTTCGGTATGGTCGGGCTCAACACAGGCATGATCTCGACCGAGGTTGCGCCTTTCGGCGGTGTCAAGCAGTCCGGAGTGGGGCGCGAAGGATCGCAGCTCGGCATCGAGGAATATCTCGAGGTCAAGGCGCTTCATGTTGGCGGGCTTAACTAGTGGATGGAATCTAACGCTTGGTGCCCGCGTTTGACGGCGGCAATGATCTTGTCGGGGTCGGCGATCCAAGAGAAGGGTTTGGGTTGCTGGTTGTGCTCTACGAGGAAGCGGTTGATTGCCGCTTGGAGGTCGACAACGGAATGGAAGACGCCGCGCTTGAGGCGACGCTTCGACTTGGCGAAGAAACCCTCGACCGCGTTGAGCCACGAGCACGACGTCGGCGTGAAGTGGAAGGTGAAGCGCTGATGGCGGTCGAGCCAAGCGCGCACGTTGGG
>NZ_JAMYOT010000041.1:0-45793 GCF_040320005.1 Mesorhizobium sp. M0816
CACTGCCGCCAAAGGGCCGATCATCGCGGACATAGGTCCAGAGGTAGGCCGTCTTGGCCTTGCCAGATCCCGGCGCCAGCGTTGGCAGCGTGGTCTCATCGGCAAAGACCCGCTCACCCTGCTTGATGCGGGTCAGTGCGTAATCGGCGAGCGGCTCGAGCTCGAAGCCGAGCTTGCCCATCCACTGCGCCATCTGTGACCGGTCGATCTCGACCTGATCGCGGGCATAGATCGCTTCCTGGCGGTAGAGCGGCAGGCCATCGGCGTATTTCGACACCGCGATCTGCGCCAGCAGCGCTTCGGTCGGAATGCCGCTTTCGATGATGCGGGCGGGCGCGGCTGCCTGGATGACGCCGTCCCAGCCCTTGTAGGCATATTTGGGGCGACGCGTGACGATCACCCGGAACTTCGCCGGGGTGACATCGAGCCGTTCGGAGACGTCCTCGCCGATCAGGATCTTTTCCAGCGCTTCGCAGCCAGCAGGCGTCTCGGGCTCGATGACCACCTCGATCCGTTCGAGATGGGCCGCAAAGCCTTTGCGAGGGCGCGGGGCGCGCTTCGCTTTCGAGCCGCCCGCAGACTTCTCCATCTGCGCTTGGATGGCCGCCACGCCGGTTTCGATCTCGTCGAAGACCAGAGCGTACTGCTCCTCGCTCAGCGCACCGGCCCGCAACCTTTCGGAGCGGCTGCCGAAGCGCGACCGCTCCAGCATCTTCACCACCGCCGTCAGTCGTGCGATCCGCTCCTCGGCGCTCTTGTTGACCAACTCGAGATGCGTATTGTGGGCTTCGAGATCGGCATTACGCTCTTCCAGACCGGCGGCTTTTTCGGCCATGGCAACAACCATCGCCTTGAGCGCGTCAACGTCGTCCGGGAGCGCGAGATCGGGTGCCGACATGGCCAAAATCAGAGCATATTCGCGGGCAATTTTCCCGCGTTTTCAGCTCCCTGATTCATCATGCCGCAGGGTTTTACCCAACCGATTGCGGCCGCCTGACGGTCTCCGTTCGAACCCGTTCCAGTCCATTCCGTCAACCAGAGCCATGAGCTGAGCATGATTGAGCTGGACCCGGTGGTGGCCGATCCGCGGCCAGCAGAACTTCGCCTCATCCAGCCGCTTGGCATAAAGACACACGCCGCTGCCGTCCCACCAGACTATCTTGATCCTGTCCGCTCTTTTGGCGCGGAATACATAAAGTGCGCCGTTGAATGGATCCGAGCCGGCATCGCGCACCAGTGCCAAAAGGCCGTCGGGACCTTTTCTAAAATCGACTGGATGACTGGCGACCAACACCTTCACGCCAGCCGGGATCATGCCTGGCGAACCGCCCGGATAATCCGCACCAGCTGCTCCTCATTGATATCGGCACCGGCGCGAATGACCACGCCACCCAGCTCGATCTCCACCGACGCAGACGCTGTCGGCGTGACCTCGACAAAGCCGAGCCGCTCCGCATCCCTGTGTGGCGTGACCGCACCGCTCTTGATCGCCTTGCTCCGCCAGCCGAACAGCTGGGCCGGCGCCATCCCCGCTTGTCTGGCAATGGCCGATACATTCGCGCCCGGCTTCAGTGTCGCCTCGATCAGCCGCGACTTCGCTTCCGCCGACCAGCGCCGCCGCGGACGCTGCGGGCTTGCCTCCAGTCGGTTGGCAACCGCTTCAAGAACATGGAAACTTCTATCATCAGGCATAGGCGCAGACATAGAAATTGACACTGCAAGCTCCTCGGCTCCTTGCTTCAGTGTCAGTATGTCTCGCTCATCACCTCAAGCCGCGCCAGATGGGGTCAGCTTGGCGCTTACATTCGAGCGGCCGGGTTTTACTTTCCGGCGTCCTGCACCAACGCAACGAGGCCCGGCGTCGGAGTCGGCTCCAACTCGGGGAAACCGCGCAAGCCTAGCAGGGCCAGGCACGCCTTGTTGCGGGCATCCACGACCGCCTGCAGCCGCTCCAAGGATGCCGCCCGCCTGTGCTGAATCAGCGCATCCACGATCGCGCTACGTACCGGTTCCCTCCGAAAATGGTCAGGGGCCACTCCCACTTCGATGTGAGTCCGCTGCTGGCTTGGGGCTTGGGGCCGGTTAGACCGCGCCGAAGCCCCGCGGGCCTTCACGGCCTAGATGAATTTTGAACGTGCCTCTCTTCCGGGGCTGCCCAGCTCTCTATGAAATCCAGCGGATCTACGCTTTCCATCATTGCCCTCGCGAGCGTCATACGGCGCCAAACACGGCCCTTGATTGTCAGAAAAATAGAGTATGAAAGCGAGGGCACCATCAGCGTCAGATCAGATTATGAAGCGCGCGCACGCCAGCGGCCGCGGCATTGTTTTCACGCCCAGTGATTTTCTCGACATTGCTGGCCGTGCGGCAGTCGATCAGGCTTTGTCGCGTCTGGTCCAAGGCGGCAAGCTTCGACGCCTGGCCCGCGGCCTTTACGATTTCCCCAAAGTGCACGCAAAGCTTGGTCCGCTATCACCGGCGCCAGACGACGTAGCTCAAGCACTCGCCGGTGAGACTGGATCGCAGGCACAGATCACTGGAGCCCGGGCAGCAAATGCCCTTGGCCTATCCACGCAGGTGGCAGCCAAGAGCATTTATCTCACCGACGGCCCCGCCAGGCGTGTTGTGCTTGACAAGCGAACCGTCGATTTGCGTCACGCTTCCCCGAAGCATCTGATCGCGCCGGGTAGCCCAGTCGGGACCATTGTCCAGGCCCTGCGGCATCTTGGTCCCTCCCGCGCCATCGATATCGCTCATGTGGCTGCCCGCAGTCTATCTGCCGGCGACAAGAAGGTGCTTCCTAATAGTGCCGTACAAGCCCCAGCTTGGATGAGGCCAACGCTTATGTCTATCGCTCTAGGCGCGTCCGGGCCGGCTGATGGATAAGGTTGCTGTTTCAAACCGCTCCGATCGCTCCGCGCTGTTCGGCCAGGCAGGCGCGGCGCGTGGCGTCGACAACACCATCATCGAGAAAGACTTCTGGGTCTGCTGGACGCTGAAGCGGCTCGTCGAGTTACAAAAAGAAAACGCACCCGCCCTCGTGTTCAAAGGCGGGACGTCGCTGTCGAAAGCCTTTACACCTCTCCTTCGATCGGACTGACCTTGGTTACACTGGTGAGCGCGATCCCGAGAAAGAAGGCCTTAGTCGAAAAGCTGCGGGCAAACTCATCGATGCCCTCGTAGCCGATACCGAAAGGTACATCGCGGATTCAGTTTTGCCGCCACTTCAAGACGCCATCGCCCTCGCACCTCGGCATTCCAGATGATGGTGGATGGTCACTGGGAATCGACGGTAACGACCCCCAGACCGTTAACTTTCACTGCCCGACTGCCCTGTCGGCGGGAGAGTACGCAGGCATGACTTACATCACACCTCGGGTGAAGCTAGAATTCGGCGCCCGAGGCGATCCATGGCCGAACAGCGGACCATTCGCCCATATGCGGCCGACGACTTTCCGGATTTCTTCGACGATCCAGACTGCACCGTAACCGTGCTGTCGGCACGACGCACATTCTGGGAAAAGGCCACTGCACTTCATGCGGAGGCACACCGGCCGGATGAAATTCCGACTCCGCAATACTTCTCGCGGCACTACTATGATATCGCGATGCTCCTAGAAACTGCGGATGGGAAGGCCGCAGCGACCAACTTCGACCTCCTCGAGCAGGTGGCGAGGCACAAAGCAGTATTTTTCCGCTCGGGGTGGGCTAACTACGATACCGCCCGGCCCGGCACGTTACGACTGATGCCCTCTGAGGCCAGGCAGAGAGACCTCCGTGCTTCTATCGCGACATGTCTCCGATGATGTTCGACGAGAAGCCATTAGCATTCGACGAAATCCTTGCCCGGATTCAAATGCTGGAGGGCGAAATCAACGCCCTAGCCTCGGCTCCCTAAATTCCTCCGAATAGTAATGTCGCATTCCGCTACCGAGCGAATCTATTCCAAGCGTTCCATCCCGTCTTAGGCCTGTTTTCCAGTGTGAATGTTAAAGGGTTAGTATGCGCTCGATTCATTCCCCATTCTGAGCTGTAGACAAGCGTCATCCGTTCTTGACTTGTTCCGAAATCATCACGCATATCAGTTACCCAAAGCTGGCGGAGCAGACGAATGAGCAATTTGGAGTTAAAAGAATTTCATTCCTTCCTTGAAGAGTTGATTGAGGAATCGTCACGCGAGGGACGGTTCTCGGTCGACAAGACTATTAGCACGATTGTAACCCGGTACCCCGAGCGCATTGCGAATGTTCAGGATCACATCAACGACCTGGGTCTCAGGGCGCTGGTTCGAAACAACTGTCGCGCTAAAAATAGCGCGACCAGCACCGGCCCTGACATGTTTGGCCACTATCGCCTCGGCAAACGTATTTCAGTACCGTACCGAGATGAGAAGGGCAAACTGCGCTGGGATAGGAAGCGGCGCAACGAGTTATCTTTTGCTGACCTCGATGAGATCGTGGCACGCTGGAGTGACCGTCCCACCCGTCAGTCGCAGGAACGCCGGGATTTCGACGATATCGCTAGAAGGACGAAACCATATCGCAACGAGGCGCACAGTGTCGGCGAGGCTCTCGAGATGGCGCAGCGAGACGGCCGATAGACTAGCATCCCGCGTCGGGCAGCAGCCTATTTCCGCTGAAACTTCCTAGCCTACCAGATGCTGGACTTATGCGGGTTCTACAACAGCTTCCGCATTCGCTGCGGCCTTTTTCTTACGCTTCTTTTTCATTCCTTCCGCGTCGGCCGAGTTGTCGGATACGAAGGTGTAGCTGCGCTCTATGCCCCGCACATGAAGAGCCTTCATAGTTCTCATCATGCTGATGCGGGAAAAGAGAGGCAGATTGAGCGACCGGTTTGCCGGGTCCTTTCGGGTAACAATGACAAACTGAATATGGCACTTGCCATCGGCTAGGAGAGCCATTGCGTTTTCTGACCCCTCGGCATCCAGCGCTGCCGTAAGGAGCACCGCCAACCTTGCGACCGCTTCGGTATCCAGCCGAAGAAGCTCAATCGCGTTGATCCCTTGATTGAAAAGGTGGCTGAGCTGAGCCGAGAGCGTCGAAATCTTAACATGATAGAATACCGCACTTCCGTTCTGGACTGCCAGCAGGTCGCATGGTTCCACCTGCGTCTGGCCTTCAGGAGCGATGTTCGTTTTGTCGAGGCACGCAATTCCGGCCTGGGCCTGGGCAACGGCCAGATTGTACGCACCTTCGCTCGACTGCGTATAGGCGGGAAGATTTGCGGCGATGTAGAGCGGATCGAGATAGGTGGTGAGGCGGGTAATGTAATTGTTGTCGACGCGGTACCATTGTCCTTCCGAGAAGTGGAACGTTGAGCCACCCGCAATCGCGAGCGTTGTATCGAACACAAGGCTCTTGAGAATGCTGTACCTGTCTCGCGAGGCCCCGTCCTCATCCGTGAGGACGAGGCTGTGGTGAGACAGGTCATTAAGACCCACGTCGGCCAGTTCGAAACTCCTGCTGGCGAGGTAGTCATAGTAGCGCCCGATATACACGTCGTCATATATGAGGCTGGGGCCAGTGCCAGAGAAGGCGACGAACACGTTGTCGCTGTAGTTTATAATCTCCGGGACCGTGAGGTTTAGGTCCGGGTCCTTGGCATGTAGAGCCGCCAACAACTGTTCGTTCAGAGCAACGAGTGTTGCCGGATCCTTCACTGGCACGATGTTCTGTATACCTGGAAATGATACTTTGAACTGCTCGGCGCCGTATAGCTCCAGCAGCTTCTCGCAGAGCTGAGCAAGACCCTCAGCGAGAGTGTCGGTGCTGATGCGCAGATTGCTGGCACCGGTAGCATGGCGAAATAGTTCCTTGTGTTCGTCTCGCACTTTGCCGGTAAGGCTCCGCAGGATGGTGCTGTCGCGATCGAAGTCGAAAAGTGTCAGCTCTGACTCGATCGGCAGCTGCGTACGCTGGCGCTTTGCCGCGCTCGGCTCGAGCGTGTCCGTGCTTTTCAGCTTTTTCGGATCGAGGCTGTTGAGCGTGACACGCAGGCCGAAGTCATACTCGTAGCTCGTATCCCTGAGATTGTGTGCTACATGTCCGAACGATAGCGCGAAGCACCTGCCGCCAATCGGAAGAAAAACGAGTGCACCCTTGCTCACTTGGTCGAGATTCTTCTGGACGCCGAAATAGCCCCTCCACCAAGGTGGCCGCGGGTCACTGTCGAGCACGAAAAGTGTGGCCCCCTCGGGCAGGAAGCCAGCTTGGACCTCTGCATCCAGCGGATGGTCGTCGACAAGCGCATTTGCTTGGTCGAACCCCGGCTTGAGCAGATAGATTGAAAAAGATCGACTCTTGGACATGCATCCCCCCAAACTGTAATGGTAAGGGGATGGGAGGCAAAATACAAACAGCGTGCGCTACTGATTATTGAATATCCGCGTGGCTTTGGCCTCGTGGCTTTCGCTGGGCTGCTCACCGGGGACCGTCAGTCGCGCTAACTGCCTCGATTGCGGCAACATCGACCTTCCTCATGTCCATCGTCGCCTCAAACATGCGTTTTGCTGTGTGACTTACCCCACTGAGATGCTGGAGTTGCATTCAGCTGAAGGCCACATCAATAAAGCCCTTTCCCTCCCTAATTCGTTCGAAGTCGGTGCGTAGGGGCTGGGCTTTATCGAGCCATTCCCGTTCATATGTGTCAAAGTCAACTGGGTCCTTCGGTTTGAAATCTTTGAGATCAGCCTTGTAGATCCGCGTATCGCCAACGCGCCGCGCGATTTCCGTCATCAGCAGCCCGCGCGGAATCGTGCGATATTTCCCACGTTCGGTCGACACAACCGCTATTGCTTTCGACTGCTGGCCGGCCGCCGGTACCGGCAGGATTGTATCCAGGATCGCAGTCGCTTCGCTGGGCTTTCCTTTGCCCATGTCCCAAGGTGTGCTGTTTTCACTACCATGATGGCCTATCTTGAGGAAATCGACCGCTTTGCCGAGCAGATCTTGGCGCTCGTTCCACATCACATTCCACGAGCCGTTCATCTTGCTCTCTTTGAAGTCGCCATGCCATTCGGCGTCGCCGACAAACAGCAAGCGCTTCTTGTTCCATTCGATCAGCAACACAATGCTGGAGTTGTTTTTCAGCGTGCCATCCAGTTCCGCGAATGCCAGTGCGTTCGACTGCATGCGGGCGCGAAGGGCACGAAAAGAGGCTGGGCTGATATTGCGTGGCAAAGGTGGCTCTTGCGCTTCTTCTGTGACATCGAACTCTTTTTCCGCGTCGAATGCGGCCGCTCCCAGCACGCCCTTTAATGTTCGCTGAGCGGTCGCGCCGAGATAGAAACGATCGAAATCAGCCTCCGGGCCAAGGATGTTGATTTTCGTCTTATGGAGTTTAATGCCATGCGTTTCATTGGTTTCGCCGGCGTGGACATAGGTCGGCTCCCCGCCATCGAGCAGCGTCTTGCGCAAGGTCTGCATGGCGCCTTTGTTGTCGATCTGGAAAACTGACAAGAGCTCGCTTGCGCGAGGGCTGAGACTGGGGCCAAGTGCTGCAAGCCCCCGCATGGCCTGCTCAGCGACCCCTCTAATCTTGCGGGTCTTTCCCGCCTGCGGATGTTTGGGATCCATTGCGCAATTCATCCAAACCGCGCCGACCTTCATGTTACCGAATAGCTTGGGATCGAAGCCCGCTATGTGATCCTTGTGTTCATGCGTGACAACGACAAGATCGAGCCGCTTTTTTCCGTCCTGTGCGTCTGGCAACTCGCTCTCGAGCTGTTTCATCGCCGCGGCAAGATACTTCTCTTCGCTCCAGGTGCCGCAGTCGATCAGCATATGGAAGGCGTCTTCCTTTTTGTCGGTCTTGCCGGGGATGCGGACATAAATGCAGTCGCCCAGACCGACATCGTAGAGGCGGATCAGGAGCTCATTTGCCATCTAAGCGCTCCCAGGCTGGAATCATCGTCATCGTAAACATGAAAGTGCGGCGAGAGTTCAAACCGAACTGAGCCGTCAACTTCGCGCGCGATCAGCGGCGGTGTAAGGCTTCCAACGAGACCTTCGGGGCCGGCGAGTTCCTCACCAACCATCCCCTCGTCGATGCGCCTGACCAGCGCGTCGAGATACTCCTGCTTGCGCTGCTTGCCAGCCTCTAGTTCAGCTAAGGCTGCCTGCTCGGTACCAAAGAGCTTTTTCCCTGCTTTCACCTTCTCCATAGCCACGCTTGCGGTGGCAAAGGGTTCGCTGCCTGGCTTGCGCGCCCAATAAAGCAGGCTGCCATTTACGTCGAAGACCATCGTCCCGCCACAGAGGAGACTGGTCGTCTTGCCATTAAAGGAGCCAAACTGCGTGCCCACCAACGCCAAATCCTCGCGCCACAGATATTGGAGGATGATCTGTTTGGGCTGGAAGAGGCCCGGGCCGACCATTTTCTCGGAGGTGAAGACCTCATCGACGATGATGTCGATATGGTCGGGAATGGAGAGCTTGTCGCGGTTGTCATCGAGATAGCGATAGGCAGCGGCACGCGAACTCCCGATGAGCTCCGGGTCGTGCGTAATTGTTCCTGGCATCCGATCGTACAAGGGCGCGCGCACCAGCAAGTCGGTCCTCTCCTCTGCGGTCATGATCTCGCGGTGGACGAAAATATCGGCGATCATCTCGCGATAGTTGTTGGGGTCGGTTGGATTTGCGATCGCGAGGTTGCGTAAGACAGCCCGCGCATAGTCGTTGAACGTAACCTCGACTGGCGGCAAAAGATCGAGCGCCTGGATAGCAATTATCTGCATCTGAGCGACGGCATACTGTAACGATTGAGCCGGTGTGTGTGTCTCCCCGTCGCTGCGCTCTCGCTTGAGATATTGCTCGGTCAACGCAACGAAGATGTCGAACATGGCTCCGGTCATCACCTCCGAGAGCACGTGAGGTTCGATCTCATCCTTGTATTTGCCCAGCAAATGATCATTGGCCGCGCTACGAAGGTATGGTTGTCCTGACACGGCGTTGCCGAACTCAGTGGCGACCGATGCGATGAGTTCGTCGCCGGATTTCGTCTTCAAGTGGCCCTTGGTCCGGACCGCAAGCTCCTTGCGGAATGAATTGTTCCGCAACGTCATCAAGATTGCGGTCAGGTCACCAAGGAATTCGTGAAAGGCACCCGTCTGCGGCGAGACCGCTTCCAGAAGATAAGGCCGAATGCCATCCAGCAGTGCATGACCAAACTCGTGATTGACGATATCGCTGGACAAGCAGGTGTGAATGCGCTGACCGCTGTCATCGTCAAAATAGTAGAACTGCAGTGATTTGCTCTCTCGGTCGTAGTAGGCGTTTGCACCGTAACCGGCATTCGGCGTGACCAGAAGCCGATTGCCTTCGAACGCCCAGGATATGCGCCGGCCGAGCCCGCTTGGGCTCTCGAAGAAATCAAGTGTGCTTTGCAAAATTGCCCAGGTGCTGACCTGGCGGAAGTGAGCGGTTTCTTTCAGAACTTTATCGACCTTGCAGCCCTTAGGATCGAGAAAAACCTTCTCGCCGACGCTCCATTTCGCCGGTTCTTCCAGCGTATTTGTGGTGCTGTCGTAATCAACAATAGCGAACCTCGCGCTTGTCGGGCCATCGCCAATGCGCGGCTCCCAAGGCACATAAAAATCGTCATCGATTTCCAGGCCGGGATTCTGCTTCGCGACAAGGGGATCCTTGTAATATGTGTCGAAGCGAACCTTGAGGCCGAGCTTCTTTTGCGTCGCCCCATCCAGAAACCGCCGGGAGGCATAGACATCTCGCGTCTCAGCAGGCGAAAGGCTCACCGCTACAGCCTTTTCGCCCTTCTTAACGGGACTGCTCTTTTTCGCCATCTGCATCCCCCTCGAATGACTGCGAATCGGCCCTGCAATTGTGAACTTGAAGATATCACGGCTGCCTGCGCTAGCTGCCGGCTTCTTTAGCCAACCGATCTTTCATGAGGTCACCATAAGGCTCAACATCGAATGCCGTTGGAAAATTCTCAGGCTTATATGCCGAGATGGCCGCCTTCCGATCCAGAACCGACTGATGAACAAACGGCCGCGGCTCCAGTCGCTCGATCGTGCGAGGCTCGGCCTGCGGAAGATAGAAACCGAGCGCCGATTTTCGCTTCCATTCACGCCATTTGGCCGATTTTGGAATCCACTCGAGCGGCTTCCAGCCCCAGGTCATTGAATCGTGCACGGTCCCAAGTGGATTGGGGCTGACGAAGTTCATCTTCCCCTCACCCTCTCCTGTTCCGAAGACGAGGCGCTCCCGCATCCGAGAATTGATCTGCAATCCAAATGCCGTGGCTTCATCAATCATCCAGTCGAGCGGAAATTTAGAGATAGCGCTGTCCTCTTCAGGATAGCCACTACCGACATCCGAATGACATCCGGCGAACCAGACTTGCCTGATATCTTGCTGGTTTGCCGGCGCAGTTTTGTCGAAAGGATTTTCGACGAACGGCTGCGGCTCGACCCACCGGTTCAGGCGGAACATGCGACGATGCTCATCGATCGCAATCGCATGGCGAAAGACCTCGACACTCGGATTGGTCCTTGTATGCGGCAGTGTCAGAAGCTGTGGCAGAAGTCGGTCTCGTCGCGGCACGATGACCGACGCCACCGTGTCCCATACACCAAGAAATTTGATGCGAGCGTCTCGGGCTCCTGAGACCTTAGAAAAGTGCCAGGCAACGCTGAGATCGTGCTCATCGCTGGCTTGCTTGTAAGAGCTCACGGCATACTGGACGATGTTGAGCTGATCCGGTTGCAGCAGGCCGATCATGTGGATCAAGCCCGCAACAGCTCGAGCTGTGTAGGCTCCTCGGCTGAAGCCAAAGAGGAAAATTGCGTCCCCTTCTGCGTAGTGTCGGCAGATGAATGCGTAGGCACTGGCGATTTCAGCATCGAGCCCATACCCGGTCGCAAGCTCAAACACAGATTTGGTGTTTTGTCGCCAGCGGGTCCAGGCGTCGCTGGCCCCGATCGTGCCTATGCCAGCGTCGTAGTAGACGCGCTGTTCCTCGCTCTTCTTCAGGATGCGGAACAGCTTCAAAACGTTCGAAAGATTGCGCTCGATCTGATTTCCCGTACCGTCGCAGCAGACAACGATGTTTTTCCCCACCTTGTTTTACGCTCCCCCACTGATGCATCTAGACTAAACTGGACGATTTTGAACCTGTATCGTCTAGCACGGTTTTTCGGTCGGACCTTCCCCGAAGCAGTCTAAATCTCCGTTTTAGGTTCGCGTTTCCTGCGGATACGGGCCGCAGGTCGGAAGCATACCGCGAATTGAAGTGCGACAATTGTTGCGCTCCTCTAGGATTCTGTAATCCGAATCACTGAGTGTAAGTTATTTCGTGGACAGCAACACCGGCATGGACATCCAAAAGGCGATTTCTAGCCTCCTCAATCCGTCGAAGCTAGGCGCGCACGTCGCCTGCGCCGTCGCGCACGACGCGCCATGCGAAGACGACGGGCCACGGACCGCACTACTCCATGTGCGTTTCAAGGAGGACGAACCGCAGATCGATGCCCTAGCGGAGTTTCTGTGGGGCCAGTGCATGTACTACGCCCTGCCGCGAAAGGGGCGGCTTGAGTACACGGCGGCGATCGAGAAGGATTTCACACTGATCGCCCGGGTGCATCAGGCTGTCCGGGAGGTCTTCATCACCTTCAATGCCACCAGCCCGTCGCGCGCTAGCGAACTAGGCGAGGTGCTCGCCTATTGCGTCGTTCAGCACCATCTTTCAGCGGCACAGGTCGCGGCAAAGATGGCGCTTAAAACCTCCGCCAACATGCCAGTCCACGGCCTAGACGGGATCCACGCCACTTTTGAATGCGATGCCTGACAATCTTTTTCCTGGAATCGAAGCTCGCAGGGAGCGCGAACGCCGGCCTTAAGGACTATGCCAAATCCGCCGCGGGATTTCTCGCCAACCGGAAACAGTACCTTCGCGAATATGAGTTGGTATCGGACCTTGGGCATTTGGACTCTCTGGAGGGCGCGGCCCGGGAAGCGGCGCTCGATTTCTTCGACATCGTCGGCAAACCTCGGCAGCCTCAAAGGCCTTTCGTATTATGTGGGGTCAATCGGATCGCCCTCCAGATCTGACAGGCAGAGGGTCACCGCCTTGTGCCAGCGAGGTCCTCTCCGGGTCCACGTCTTGAGCTGCTCAAGGGCTGCCCTCGCATTGTTGCAGCCATGCCTGACGCCGCTTTCGGTCTTCACGAACACCGGAGGGACGAACCAATGGGTTGCCATGATACCTCCTACTCAGGGGAGAGATACATCTTGGCCTCCTTGGCAGCCGCCTCGAAGGCTTCACGGACCTCTTGGGGGGAGGATTTGCCCTCGAACGCATCCACGCAGGACTGGACCGCCTTGGTCCACTTCGGGCCCTTTGTGTCCCACGCCATGAGTTCCTCGGCGGCTCCCTCGACGTGGCTGACCCCATTGCGAATGCCCGGACGTTTCGTCTTCACGTAGACCGGTGGAGAGAACCAGAGAGGACCCATAAGGGGGAACTTAGAGCGGCAAGAGCCCGCCGACCAACCCCGCTTTAGCCGCAGCTAAGGGAACGATGTAGGCCCTCGCGGGTTTAGAGGTGGCAGCGGGATTCTTCGTGGATGTGCAGCCGCTGTGGGGGGTCCGTCGCCTCTCCCTCACCGGCGGCGGGCTCCTTTCGCGAAGGCGGTGTTGGTCAGAGAACCTTTACCGCACTTCAAGTTAGCTAGTTCTCATTGGGGGGAGTAATGTCCCCTCCTCTTTTGCAGCCGCCAGGAATGCCTTACGGGCCTCCTCAGGTTCCATCTCGTCGAAAATCACCGCCATGCAAACGCGCACCGCGAGGTCCCACAAGGGCCACGCTTGGTCCACTTCATCAGCTCCTCGCCGGCAGTCTCGGCGTTGTTTACGTTGTGGATGATCCCGGGACGCTCGGACTTGACCGGGACCGGAGGGTTGAACCAGTGGAGAGCCATGCGGTCACTCTTTGTCGGCCCGATCAAGTTCCTCCAGCAAATACTTTTGCTCAGTCCAGTTCCCGTTCTACAGGCAGAGTGAGCAGGTTGCGAAGGTAATTGCGGATTACTCCTCTAGCTATTGAAAATGGCGCAGGACGGCGCGCTTCCGTTGCGATGCCACAGTGACTGAAGTTGGCTGACAGCTACTCGCGACAGTCGAAAGCCACGCAGAGGCATGGCAGTTGCTGCCTCGACGATCGCCTCGGTTAGTTCTTCGTCAGAGGCCACCAAGCAAGGCGCAGCCTCCCGAGCTTCGCGTAGTGCAGCTTTGATCGAGACCGTGTCGCCACGGTCCGCCCTGTTGAGGAGGCGGTTATTCGCGAAGATCGAACCCGACGAACAGGCCAAAGGCTGGGGCAACATTGACAATAAGCTCCACCAGCTCGCAGTCAGTTTCCGCCAGATGTGGCCCGTCTCGGCGCACCGCTGCAATAGTCTCTTTGACGGAGATGATTTGGCCGCGACGGGCTTGTAGGATCAGCTCGTGAACAAGGTGTTTGGCAGTCACTTCGTCGGGTCGGCAGTTCGTCCAAACGTTCATACAAGGCCTCCCACCTCAGCGAGAACCCAAGGGAACATTCATGATCCTCTGTCGAGAAAAATCAAGAAGAATGTTTGATAACTTCTGAGTGGGAATCAGATCCGCGGCTCCAGCCTTCTCGCGCAAGCATTCGGCGTCTCCGCATGATCGAGGCACGATGTTTGCACAAATGTAACGGCCGCTGCAAGAGTGATGCACGATGGACAGTGGTGGGCACGCGTTGACGAGATGTCAAGCGTTCAGGATTTTCGCTTCCTTGGCGGCGCTGAGAAATGCCACGCGCGCTATCTCCGGTGCGCTGCCGCCGCCGAGCACCTTCATGCACGCCATGCGAGCCTGGATGCGGCGCCCGGTTTCTCCAATGGGCCAGCGGTAAAGCAGCATTTCGGCGGCTTCGCGGGTGCTCGAAACACTGACTTTGCCCGAGGACAGCAAAACGGTCACGGGCTCTTCGAACGTGCCGACGTCTCGTTCGCAGGTCATATGCTGGTCTCCTTTCGCAACCTCCCCAAGACCTTACGGGTGAACCCTCCGTTCCGTTGCGTCACGTTTGTCCCGGTGGGCGAACATTCTGTGAGGATGGGAGCTCGTCCAGAGCGCGGGCTTGATCGGTCAGACTGGACTCGCCAACGCGTTGCGGTTCTCAACAGCGAGAACCGTCCTTATCGCACGGGCCACTTGCCGGCGCAGGCATCCGCAGACGGAAGTCAATACTCATTTCTGGGGATGGAAATCTCGCGTGCAGATCGGCGAAGCTGGGCAACAGGAGTGAACGTCATGACCGTTATTGCCCATAGCATTGCCAGCGACCCCCACGGAACATGGCGGGTTGTCTTCTTGCCTGAAGAGCTGCATCTCTACGTGGAGTTCAATCGGCCAGGCGCCGGCACGAATCCCGTCGACTGGATGAGTCTCGACGACTTCCTTGCACGGCGCCCAAAAGATGCTCTCCACCAGCGGGCGCGCGACAGACTGGTCTCGCTTATTTGCAAGGCGCTTGGGGCCTGTCCCGGCTGACGCCCAACCGTTCTATCGACTTGGGAAATAGCCTGTACTTCTATCCAAAGGCGATGGGGGAAAGCGCTATGGGCAGGCGGAAGAATGATCGCGGTTTTGGCCGCGGCTCTGGTGATTGCCGGTTGCCAGAACAGCGGGTACTTGCTGAAAACATACAGCGCTTCTGTCGCGCGCAAGCACGTCGTCCAGACCGCTGGCGGTTCATTCTGGGTCTTCGATCGTCCGGACCTTGGCAAGATCATGACGACACCGTCGCCAGGCACTATTGCCGCTCCGGCGATCATCAGTGGCGCAACAGTCGGGCTCGTGAAGCTCGATCCGGTGGTTGCTGCGCACCAAGCCTTCGCCCTGCAGTACCTCGCTCAAACTGGCCGGACCTGCGAGATAAAAACCAGCGTCGAGATTTGGCGCCCGCAGTTTGAACACACCTACGTTTGCTCAAACTGAGGGTCGGGAGTCGCGAGCGCAAGAGCGAATCGTTGCTGCGTTGCGCATCGCCCTCTAGGCCGCCGGCGTCGAGTTCATCCCGGAGAACGGCGGCGGCGCCGGCGTGAGGCTCCGCAAACCTTAGCTTAGGTTAGCACTACTTTGGCAGATTTTTAGCTCCGGGAGCGTTTCGAGGATTCCCAAGAGCCGTTTTGCGTGATTCATGAGAGGTCGGCTTTTGGAGGGGCCGGCCATGAACAGGGATTGGCAACTCGATCTGGAGCGGTGGCTTGAGCCGTTCGTCTCGGCGTTGAGGCACAAGACGCGTGCGCGGATGTGTCCGGCCTATATTGCTGGGCTGATTGGCCTTGGGGATCGCAAGAGCGTCCAACCGATGGCGGCGCGCGACGCAGGCGTCAACTATGACCAGCTGCACCACTTCATCGCGAGCGGCGTGTGGGATGCTGCGCCGCTGGAGAAGGTGCTGCTCGCGGAGGCCGACAAACAAGTTGGCGGGAACGATGCGTGGCTGATCGTGGACGACACCGCGCTCCCCAAGAAGGGGCGCCACTCGGTCGGCGTCGCGCCGCAATATGCCTCGGCGCTTGGCAAGAACGCCAACTGCCAGACGCTGGTGTCGCTGACGCTGGCCTCTGGCGAAGTGCCGGTCATGGTGGGGCTGCGATTGTTTCTGCCCGAGAGCTGGACTTCCGATCCCGCCCGGCTCGACCGTGCCGGTGTGCCCGAGGACCATCGTGCCTACAGGACCAAGCCCGAAATCGCGCTGGCCGAGATCGACCGGGCTCGCGCAGCCGGCTTACGCTTTGGCTGCGTGCTCGCCGATGCCGGATATGGCTTGAGCGCCCCCTTCCGGCAGGCGCTCACCGAGCGCGGCCTTACCTGGGCCGTCGGTATCCCGTTCAAGCAGAAGGTCTATGCCGCCGACGTGGCGATGATCTTCCCCGTTGCCGGACACGGCCGCCCGCGCCGCCGGCATATCCCCGATGTGAAGTCGATGACCGCGCAGGCGATGCTGGAAAAAGCCCAATGGCGGACGGTCAGTTGGCGACGTGGCACCAAAGGCCGCCTCTCGGCCCGCTTCGCCGCTGTCCGTGTCCGGGTTGCAGATGGCCCACCCCAGCGCATCCGCGACATGGGCGCTCAGCATCTGCCTGGCGAGGAGGTCTGGGTGATCGGCGAGCACCGCTCGACCGGCGAGCGCAAATACTACCTCTCCAACTTGCCCGCCGACACCTCGCTCAAGCAGATCGCAGGCGCCATCAAGGCGCGCTGGGTCTGCGAACAGGCGCATCAGCAGCTCAAGGAGGAACTTGGCCTCGACCACTTCGAGGGGCGCTCATGGACGGGCCTGCACCGGCACGCGCTGATGACGATGATCGCCTACGCCTTCCTGCAATCTCGCCGCCTCAAACAAGCGGGAGGGGGAAAAAAGAATCCTCGGCCCGCCGCCCCAACGTCAGGCAAGCCATCCTCACCGCGCTCGCGCAGCCGCCCCCAATCCGTTGTCCCCACTGCTGCAGAACCCTCTCCGCTAAAAATCTGCCAAAGTAGTGTTAGGCCGTAGACTCATTACTGCGCAGCCACACACCTGCTTTTCGCCATCGGACGAAGCGGTTGCAACAGGTGGTGCGCGGGCAATAGCGCTGAGGCAGTTCGCGCCATGGCGCACCGGAGCGCAGCACCCAGAAGATACCGTTCAGCACGCGGCGATCATCAACACACGGCACACCTCTTGGCTTGTTGGGTAGCAGCGGCTCGATCACCATTCAAGGTCTGTCAGACCATATCGGCTCATGGTGAGCCCTGAATCAGAATCCGGCGCGATGTGGAGTGTCAGTAGGACGTTTCGTTCGTCACCTCTCACCTTATCGAGCAGTGAAGGAAATGCATCGCACATTGCGCGGCGAACGTGCTCCGCAGGGATTTCCGGCAGAAGCTCTTGGTTGCGGTCGGGCCGAGCAAGGGGCGAGCTTCTTGCCGGGCCTGCGCCAACACCAGAGTGAGTTCGGGGCGGAGACAAGCTGTAGAACCTCGCCTGGTTCGAATGCTTCCCGTAACGACACGAAAACTCATTCCCGACCGCCTGTGCCGATGATCTCCGGGGATACGCCACGACGCCTGCTTGATTTATGCGGGAGTCTCCCGACTACGTTGCTGGATGGGTAGCACGCCACAACTTGAGACGGTTTTGATCGAGATGATTGTCCAAGCTGCAGATTTTCCGGCGGCCAGCTTCGATTCCGTAGCAGGCGACTGCGCCGATAAATCTGGAGGCCGAATACTCTTCAATGTTCGCGTTGACAGCTATGTGGATGTTCAGCGAGTTGCGCCCTCGCGAGCAAATCTGACGAGGGAATGACTCCTTTGCTTCTGCTGTTGGATCGTACGGGGACGTCGATCAAGATCCATGAGGTGCGGGTTGAGGACTACCCGTTGGTAGTTCTCCATCGCCGATTGGGCCAATCAGCCCCTTCACTCGCAAGCCATTACCAGCGTCAATGTCGAGGTTACCCTGCTCCTGGACTCTGTCGCATCGGAAGCACGGCCGGATTAGCTGAATTGCGGACTCAGCCGATGTTAGCGGGGCCTACGCGTTATGAACGGGCCCGCACTCCTCCTGCTGCTTTGTGCATTCCACACTGCCTTTTATGCGACTTTCTAAGCAGATAACGCGAACATCGAGCCCGAAAGCACCGTCTTTGCTCTCTGCCCCATAAGTCATTCGCGCCGAAGGATCGCGATCAGTATTGCGGCACTGTCGGGCCATGTGTGGAAGGTCGGCGTTCGGCTCAGCAGCAAGAAGCCGCCATTCGTCTGACGACCCTATCGGAGTCATCACCCATTTGCGATTCCCGAAACCAGACTTTCGATGCCAGAACATGAGCGGCCACATCGCGGAGGAAGTCGATTAATGGGCTAGGCGCGGCGGGTACCGTTGACCCTACGATTATTCTGATTTAGAACAGATAGAGAACATCACTGATAGGACTTGATGCGCCAATTGGGTGGAGAGCCAATGATGGTTTGTGCTTGATCATTGTTAGCGTGGTTTTTCCAGCAACAAGGTTCTGCCAATTGACGAATCGTAGCACCGAGCCGATACCGGAGCGAAGATAGGGGCGACGGACATTGGCTGACCTAAATTGGGAAAAGTTACTCAATGCGCAACGGCGCAAGGATAAGGCCAAGGGCAAGGCCGCCGAGCGCTCCGCCAAAACCGCCGAACACCGGACCGAGCTGGAGCGCGATCATGACCGCATTCTGTTCTCGACACCTGTTCGACGTATGCAGGACAAAACGCAGGTTTTTCCACTGGACCCCCATGACAGCGTGCGGACGCGCCTGACCCATAGCCATGAAGTAGCTAACATGGCACGCAGCTTCGGTACCGCGCTGGTCCACGTCTATCCCGACAAGTTGAATTTGCCCGAAGCCGTAAATGCCGGGCGTAACGTCCCTGCCCTGCTAGAAGCGATCGGGCTGGCCCACGACCTGGGCAATCCGCCCTTTGGTCACCAAGGTGAGGATGCGATCCAATCTTGGATGAAGTCCAAGGGACCAGAGATCTTTGAAGGTCTGGATGGTGCCGCATTGCGCGAAGATTTCCTTCGTTTCGAAGGAAACGCTCAAGCATTCAGGCTGCTGACCCGGCTGCAAATCGTCAACGATGACTTCGGACTCAACATGAGCTACGCGTTCCTCGCAGCTCTAATGAAATACCCCAGTCCTTCAGATAAGGTGAACAAGTCGGTGCTGGCTCGCAAGAAGTTCAACTTCTTCCAGTCAGAAGCCAACATCGCTAAGGAAGTCTGGGCTGAAACCGGGCTTGCTGAAGGTATTCGGCACCCGCTTACCTTCGTCATGGAAGCCTGTGACGACATCGCCTACTCCGTCGTCGATGTTGAAGATGCCGCGAAGAAGGGGCTCGTCAATTTCGACCGTCTCGTCGGCTACCTGATGCACAAGGCAGAGGAGGACGAGTCCGTTCTCAAGGTAGTCGAGAAGGCCAAGGAGCAGCACCAAGAATTCCGTGAGAAATCCCTGTCGGCGGCAGAGCTTGACGACATCACAATGCAGATGTTTCGGGTCAACGCGATTGGTGTGATGATCGTCGCGGCGACAGATGCGTTCGTGACAAACCTGGACGCCATTATGGCCGGCACGTTCGACAAGGAACTGATGGCAGTGTCCAAAGCGGCACGCCTATGGCGTTTGCTCAAGGAATTCGCCGGCAAGCACATCTACCCGCACCGCCAGGTGCTTGAGGTTGAACTGACGGGCCATCAGACGATTCACGGACTCATGGACATCTTCTGGGCAGCCATCACCAACCGGAAAGATCCGCTGGATATCGCCTCGAAGCGAACATCGCCCCTTCACAGCTATGTCTATTCCCGAATTTCGGAGAATTACCGCCGCGTCGCTGAGGCTTCGGACAACCGCATGCCTATCCGCTATCGTGAACTGCAACTGATGACGGACATGGTGTCGGGCATGACGGACGGCTTCGCGATCTCGCTGCTGAAAGACCTGCGGGCACGGGGCGCGGCATGACCACATCCCAGCATATGCTGGACCACGGTCTCAGCTCGGACATTGCCGATTTCATCCGAGGGCCGCAAGGGCACGATATCGGCGATCTTATCGACCGTCTGAGTCCGGTCGGGGATTGTGCGATCTTCGGCGGCCTGCCACGCGATTTCGCCCGCGACGGCCGCAATTCCTTCAGGTCGGATGTCGATGTCGTGGTTGACGCCGTCCCTGGAGCATTGGAGGCGCTGCTCGGGCAATTGGGCGGTGAGCGTAACCGGTTTGGCGGGTATCGCTTGAAGTACGGCCGCTTCGACTTTGACGTCTGGGCCTTGCAGACGACGTGGGCGGCCAGCAATGACTACGTCGCGGTCCACTCGCTGACTGACCTAGTCAAAACCACGTTCTTCGATTGTGATGCAGTCCTGTTCCACTGCCGCACGCTGGAGATCACCCGGTCCGAGCGGTTCTGGGCGAGCATCGAGCATGGCATCGTCGATATCAATCTCGAGGCCAACCCCCACTACATCGGCACGCTCGCGCGCACCTTGCGCATCCTGTTCGATTGGCGGCAGCAGCTCACGCCGCGGCTTGCCAACTATCTGGCAGAGGGTATCGCGCGTAGCCGCAACGAGATTCTGGACTACGCCACGCGTAATGCCGCCGGTCTTGGCCTAGCGTCTGGAACGGACCTCGATGCGGCGATTTCGGCGCTCTACGAGCACGGTGTCGGAAAGACCCTCCTCGAGTGCAAGTCGGTATCGACCGCGCGTCTACCGACCCCGGGCGTTGGCGGGCCACCCCGAGGGTCCGCTTTGCAGGCGAGGACGGCCGGCTTGCGAGATTCCAGATACTAACCCTTGAAATTGGTTTTGAAAGAAGTCGAACCACAACCCTGCAGTCACAGCCTCAGCTTTGGGCCGAAGAGCTTGAAGATTCGGCGTTTTCTCCGCGATGGTCGAAGACGATCTCTTACTTCACTTCGCGATGCCCAACCGTCTGTCTGAGACCGCAAAGAGAGCAAACGGAAGCTGGGAAGCGATCAGGCCGGTGCTCGGCGCAGTGCCGCTGGCAAGCTCCGGCACTCGACAATCTGGTCACCAAGAAGGTCGGCAATCCAACCATGGTGTCGCTCCGGGATTGCCATCCGTGCATCCTTCAGGCCGCTTATCACGGCCTTTGCGAGACGTTCGTTTCCGAGCGCTAAAAGGACGCGATCAAGTCGCAAAAGGTCCACCGTGGCGAGCAGCTGGAGAGTTGGAAAGCGATGAGTGGCGATGCTAATTGCTTTGCGTTCATCAATGATTGCCAATCCCTGAGACGATACAGCGAGGGCCAATGTCGCCGCCTCACCATCATCCAGAGTCGTCTCCGCGGCGCCACTGACCAGGCTTTCAAATATCGCCCCGCTCTTTTCGTCAAACTCAGCAAACTGCAGCAATTCATCCTGTACCAGCTGTTGAGCGAGGTCGGCGTCATTGCGCCCGCTAACCCGATCATGGATGAGCTCATCTCTCACGACGGTACTTGCACTCAGCGTGACATTCAGTGACCGAATGATCTCATGCGCAGCGCCAGTGGCATTGAGATTAATAATGACGCTGGTGTCAGCAACTAGTTTCGGTGGAAGATCACCGGAGAATTGAGGTCGCCGCATTGGCCCCACTTTCCTCGGCATCAATATCACTTAGCAAAACGCGCACCTGGATCCGGTCGATATGAAGGAGCCTTGCAATTTGCCCCTCACTAAGGAGCCCCCGCTTTGCCGCCTCATATGCCATCAGGCCCATCTTCAGCGACACTGGTCTGGCCGCGTCGTCTTTCAGGCTATCACTCCTCGAAACGTCACCTAACACTTGCTGCGCTTGCTCATCCGTAATGTTTCCGTTCTGAACGAACCAATCCCAAGTTCCTCTTTTCGTAAGCTGGAGCTCTTCAAGGCGCCGGACAAGCGCTTCGCGCGAAACATGGAAATAGTGGGCAAGAACGATCACGTGCCGGCGAGTGAGGCTCGTAGCACCCGCCGTAACTTCAGCAAATTTCTGCCGAACAGCCTGCGCCGGCGTCAAGAAGCTCCTTGCGAAGGCATTGGCATATTTTTCCTCGCGCGAACTCTCCAGTTCATCGATCTCATAGACCTCTGCGTCTCCGCGCGTAGCTACTAAATGACCAAGCTCATGCGCGGCCGTTTGAGTGCGCCGATCGATTGGATGGTTCGCATTTAAAAGTATGCAGGCACCCACCTTTTCATCATAGGCGAACAAGCCTGAGATTTTCGCCGCTAGGCGTCGAGCGTGAACACGGACACCCATCTGCAGCTCGAGCAGAGTGACTATATCTGCGATCGGCGCAAGCCCAAGACCGAGCCAATGGCGAAGTTCCAAAGCGTGTTGTTCTGCCTGTTGGCGAACGTCGCCAACAAGGATGCGTCTTTCAGGCGGCAGGTTGCGCGCATATTCGACACCGAGCAGAGCCTCAAGCTCAACCTCAGCCCTTACGAGTTGCGCCAAAAGGTCGGCGGCTTTCGCAACCGATGGCTCTTCGTTTTCGGTCAGCTTCCTAAATCTCGGCGTTAGCTCGACGTGGACCGCTTCCTTGCGGAGCAACGCGTTGGTGTTCGTGTCTAGGAACCCTGCCAGCCTCTGCAACTCCCCAATCTTTGCGCGCCGCGTACCCTTTTCCATCGCAACTAAGGTAGTGCGTGCCACACCGATTGCCTCGGCAGCCTCCGCCTGGGTTTTGCCCGCACTTTCACGCGCGATGCGAATTCTCTCGCCTACTTCCACTAGTGAGAGCTGATTATTGGCCTCACTCATCGCTGTCAGGCCAGCCACTGAGCGACAAACGATTTGGGTCCGAGATCTTTCATAAATGCCTTCCATTCAAGTTCATGCCGTTCAAGCAGGCCCAAGAGCTCGCCTTCCGCATCCGCATGCGACATGTCCAATACTTCGGACAATTGCCACGCGTGACGGCTCATGCGTTTCCGATGGGCGGGTGAAGAGCCCAAATCAGCCAAATGATCAAGGTGCAGTGCGCCGGCGATGGCATACTGTTCCATCGCCCCTGTTATTTTGTTGAAATCCCTGGCAGCTCCCCGAGCAAACTTGGGAACTGACAAGTCCTCCCAGATGTAATTCTCTTTCGGCTCGTCAACACCGGCCGCATGAAAGCTGAGCCTGCGAAGCATACAGGCAGCGCAGATGCCGCAGTGGCGCCACTTGTGATCTACGGAGGAATTACGGTTTTGCTGCCAGCACGATCGCGTCTCGATCCACTCTTTCGGCTCGATGGGAAGAGCCGCGAACTCGCGAAGCGTCTCGCCCTTCGTTTTCCACAAGTGCGGAAGCCGATAGGCGACATCGTAGTCAAAAAGCGCAGCGAACAAACGCTCCATCTTGGTGAGAAAGCGTGGGTGGTTTCTGTAGTCCTCGTAGCCATGACTGGTTTGTACCAGCGAAGGCCCGAGCGCGCCCTGACCGCTTTCCGGCATGACTATGTCATGAGTTCCGAGCAGATAGGCTGCGATCGCGCTCAAAAGAGTGAATTTGAAGCCGCGGCTCCGAGCGGAGGACTCGTTGAAGCCGTCCGGTCCAGGTTTGACCCTGAAGGGAATGTTCAGGAATGGAAGCTTTCGAGCGTCGCGACGGGGGCGATCATCTTTTTTCGAGCCCACCCTGATACGGATCAACCGATCCGGGCGCCCTCCTGCCGAAAGCAAAGCGCTCACCGCCCGCGAATCCAAACCATCGCTGAACGGCGTCACTATGCGCGTGGCATCACCAAATTCCAGACGGCTCTGCTGACCGACCTCTTCCTCGGGCGCCCGCTGGCGCTGGTAGAAAGAGAGGCTCCACTCATCGCCAGTTAGAAATTTCAAAACGGAAACGAGCGCCGCGATGACCTCGGGTTCTTGCCAGCGAGCCAAATCATGGACAGGGACAGCTAACTCGAACTTCCGCATCCAGCCCCATGCCGAGCGCTTGCACGTCTTGTCGCAATATTCAACTGCAGCGCTCAGGACCAAGGTGTCGAAGATACGAGTGTCCCAATTCTTCGTACGGTAGTCGTCCAAATCCTTCATGTTGAAAATGATGGATTTGCCAATCTCGACCGGTTGCCAACTTTCCTTGGTTTTCCCGCCGGCCTCAATAACGGCAACCTTGAGTGCGGGGCATTCCCCATGAAGAACCTTCATAGGGAAACCCCATCGTCAAGACCGTTGCGCGCCGCGGGAGTTCTCGTGATGGCGACCGTGCTGTCACCGAAAAGCGAACGAGCGATACGGGTGAACGAGCCGTTCTCGTTCATTCTAGCGCTGACTTCGCCCATGCGATTGCGGATGGTGCGGCTTGCACCTGGCCCGCGCTCGACGAGGTAGTGCTCCTCAGTAGTTCGCGCGTTCGCATGCAGACGCTCGCTCAAGGCCGTGACAATCCCGTCCTGGACCGCATCACGTCCTTGCAAGCCTTGCTGGACGGCCATTTGGGTGCACTCGATCGCGTTTGCGGCCAGTGGATGCACCGCCGGATCATCGCGCAGCTCTTGCAGCTGCCGCTGCAATTCATCCGGCCGCGTGCTGAAAAGATCGCCACCGTCAACAATGTCAATCAGCTGCCTGATCACACCGCGCACTTCCATATTGGCGTCCTGAACCAGCGCGGATTCGGTCGCTTCGCAGACCTCGGAGATAGAAAATGCCGGCTTGTACGCCCATTCAGCGACACGCCGATATTTAGGACGCAATGGCAGGCTTTTATGCGGACCGTCACTCATTGGAATCTCCCCAATGTCAGATATGTTGATATTTTTTTCTGACATTGTCAATGCGGCGACCGTTTAATCAGGATGACCGCTAGAGGTGGATTTCTCACGACACCCGCGCCACACATCACAGGGGTAAGCTGGCAGTCTCTCTGGAGGCTCGCCATCACCGATCCGATCGCCCGCAACGAAAAGCAACTCGGCGCTATCGTGTGCCGCGCCCGCAAGCAGACCAGCCTCACACAGGGCGCGCTGGGCAGCAAAATTCATCTGCGCCAGGGCGCCGCATCCCGGCTCGAAGCCGCGGAGCCCGCGCTCCAGCTGCGCACGCTGATGGCGCACTTTGCGTTCTTGGCCTTGAACTCGGCGCGCGGCCGCGCAGCTAGGGCAGTGAAAGCGACATCGAGGACCTTTTCTGATG
This sequence comes from Mesorhizobium sp. M0816, assembly GCF_040320005.1. NCBI lineage: Bacteria > Pseudomonadati > Pseudomonadota > Alphaproteobacteria > Hyphomicrobiales > Phyllobacteriaceae > Mesorhizobium > Mesorhizobium sp. M0816. The sequence goes on from NZ_JAMYOT010000041.1 coordinate 24,721, forward strand.
TCTCGGCCCCCGCCATAAACAAGATAGCGCTCATCCCTCATTTCGCGAATTCCGAGCGACGTCGTTGCGACAGCCAAAGACAAGTCGCCTCCATACGATCTGGACAATTCGGACGATCCGGACTATGTATGTGTGACAGAAATGGAGGCCGCCATGGTCGCAACAGTTCGAAAATCTGGAACAGGCGTGCACGTTAATGTGAGCAGCGCGGCCGTCGCCGACATTCTTGAAGTGTTGGCACGGCACAACCCAGGAATCTCCCGATCGGCACTAAAGGGCAAGAGCAAAATGGTAGCTGCGGTCACTGCGGCAGCTGTCCGGCTTTCGGAGGAGAACCAGCGTCAGATTCTGGTCCATGAAAATGATCTTGCCCAGGCAATGGAGACGGTGGTCGCGGATCTCGCTGGTCGAGGCGACAGCAGGCTGATCAAGCTCGACGTCGAAAGGCCTGTTGAGGTCAGTCACGGCGCGGGACTCGGCGACGTAGTAGATCTCGAGGAAGGTCGGCGACGGGTCGCGGAATATGCAACAGCGGTTCGCCTCGAAGACTGGGCCGGGCCGGTTGCAGGGCCGAGCGATATTGAGAAGGCCTTTGGAACAAGAAGATCCACACTCCATGATTGGCAAAAACGGGGAGCCGTCATCGGCTTGCTGAAGGGTGAACGAAAGCATGTCTTTCCCTTGGCACAGTTTGTGGACGGCCGGCCGGTCAAGGGGATGTCTGAAGTCACCAGGATCATCCGTAATTCTCGCGCGGCCTGGCAATGGCTGATTCAGCCGAAGCCCAGCATCGGGGGCGCTCCCCTCGACCTCCTCAAGGCTGGACAGGTAAGCGAGGTTGTTGCGGCCGCCGAACGTGACTTCAGCTGATCGTGAAGCTTGATCCCAAGACAGTCGCAGACCTCGCTTTCGGATTTCAGCCGCGTTCATACCTCCGCGTGATGCGCGCCGCGCATATGGCGACGCCGCTGGGGACGGGATTTGGACACACACGCTTCTCAAGTCCGGATAAGACGTTTCAACTCGTCTACATCGCGCGCGACCTTGCAACCGCAATTGCCGAGACCATCGTCCGGGACAGGTTCGAGGGGAGGATGAAGCGTGTCCTTGATCAAAGCGAGATCGAAGAGTGGGCTGTGGCGGAGATAACTGCGACTTCTCCCCTCGTGGTGCTCGACCTGCGGACCACGGGTCTCCTCAGGTTGGGGGTCAGCACCGACGCCGCTCGAGCCAAGAAGCACCGAGCGGGGCGACAACTCAGCGCAGCGGTTCATGGCGCCTTTGCGATCGACGGCCTGCTTTATGCATCCCGTCTCACATCCGCCGAGTGCGTGGCCGTTTACGATAGAGCCATTGAGGGAAAGCTGGACGCGACGCCAGCAATAAATCTAGTGCAGCACCCAGATCTGATAGGAGCCCTGCAGTCTATTGGTGTCTCCCTTCGGGGAGGTGCCTGACCATGGCCGGGAACGTTACGTCGGTGAATTTCTCGGGACGTTTCAAGAAGCTGAACGGAACCGTCGCACTGACCGCGACACGTGCGGACATTATCCGGTCATTGCTGACCGTGGGGGATCCGAGCCGAAAGGCGGCCGTGCGCGTCGTGGGTAGGTGGAGGCGACTGGCTATCTCGACAATGCGCTAAACACGACGCTTTACTTCCGCAAATCTCGAGCAGTCGGAGAAGGTCGGTGTTTCCTTCCTGCTCGGCGAGGCATTCACCCACTGGTACGCGCAGGACAGGATGAAGATTGAATATCTCGTCCATGTGGGTGGGCTGTCGAATTGCTCGTGGACTTCACCGGCCACTCCGCTTGCCCCGAAGACGGGCGCGTCCCCGCCAGCCGCAAAGAGTCGTCCCGATTTCATCGGCATACGCCGCACGGAGAGTCATGTCTTCGAAAGCAAGGGCCGGATTCGGCGGCCGGCGGTAAGTGCTGTGAGCAAGGCGCTCGGGCAAGTGTCCGCCCTTCATTCGGTCAATGGCAAGGCGCCAAAGACCGGGTGTGCAAAGTTTCTTCATGCTCAGGAGCGCCGGCACCGAGGGGTTCGTGTCCGGCCCTCCCGGTGATGGAAAAGGCGGCGCTGTCAACTTCGACGTGCTGATGCGCTCGCCAAGGCATACTCCTTCTTCCTGGACGAACCTACGACGGATCTGCCGGCAGAAGTTGTTGACGGATATGTTGGTCGCGAAATTGAAGACGGTGTCTACTTCGGCCTTGACCAGAAAGTCTTTGCTGCCATCCTGGAACGCCCCGACAGTGAGCAAGAACGACGCCGTCGGACAGCTGAGATATTCGAAATTATAGCTGGCAGGTCGCAATCATATGAGGGTCGGAAAGAGCGGAACGTTTCGCCTGGTCCGGACGGAACCATACTCATCGACCGTCGATCACACCCCCGCAGCAGACAGCGGATAATTGCAAAATAGCGATTGCAAGGCTGGGCCCGAGTCGCCTTAATTGCATGGAGAACGGTCAACGATGCCATCTTACCCTGTCGGAATTGGTTGTTACTCTCCTGGCCGGACAATTTGATGAACGCGCTTTCTGGACAGTTCGATCTGTTCGACCTTGATCCCGGCTATAGGGAAACACCGCGACGCGTTGTTCCGGCTCGGCCTGCGCGGAAACAGCCTAATGTTGCACCGGAGACTGAGGATGGTCTGGTGCAGCTCCTAGAAGACACCGGGCGATTCAAGGTTTTGCGAAGGCTGGTGCCCCGTCCGATCATCGATCGCGCCAGCAGCAGATTTCCGAGGCTTGCTGTCCTGGTCGATGTCGAGACGACCGGTCTCAATCATGCCCGCGACGAGGTGATTGAAATCGGCGCGGTTGCTTTCACCTATGACGATGCAGGGATGATCGGTCACGTCGTCGGGGTATTCAGCGCACTACGTCAGCCGTCGGGTCCGATACCGGTAGAGATCACGCGCCTCACCGGTATCACCGACGAGATGGTAGCTGGACAGACGGTGGATCTCGGCGCACTCGACGCACTTATTGAGCCTTCCGATCTCATCATTGCTCACAATGCCGGTTTCGACAGGCCGTTTTGCGAGCGTCTATCGCCATCGTTCATCCCGAAACCATGGGCCTGCTCGGTGACGGAAATCCGCTGGGCGGATCACGGGTTTGAGGGCAACAAACTTGGTTATCTCGTCGGGCAATCAGGCCTGTTCCATGACGGACATCGCGCGACCGATGATTGCCATGCCCTCCTCGAAATTCTTGCAAGACCGATCGCCGGCAGCGACGCAACGCCATTCGCCGAGCTCTACGCTGCAAGCCAACGACTCCGCGTCCGCGTGTGGGCTGAGAACAGCCCCTTCGAGATGAAGGATCATCTGAAGGCGCGTGGATATCGATGGTCGGATGGCAGCGACGGTCGACCAAAGGCCTGGTGGGCCGAAATCGCTGAGGAGAATCTCGACGACGAACTTCGGTTTCTGCGCGGGGACATCTATCGTTGGCCCGAAGCGGAGCCGCTCATGCAACGGCTTTCAGCAGCGGATCGCTTCAAAGCAGCGTAGTTTGCAGGTGCTGACCTCCCGGTCGTTACAAATCATCTTTGCTTTAATTTGAACGGTGGGCCACTACTGCGGCATATTCTTGGTGCTCGCATATGGGGGAAGAAGGGGGATGGCTGACGAGGATGTGGCGCCGCGGCGCCAATTCCAGATTGTCCGCAACGGCGATTCGACACCGGCCAACATAGATTGGTCCCAAGGAGTCGAGACAGTTCAAAAAGGCATCGCCGATGCCCTGAACGCGCGCAACGTGGCGTTCCTGTTGGGCGCTGGCTGCTCCTCGTTGCGTGTCGACGGAGAGGAGCGAGGCATCTCAACCATGCAGCCCCTCGCTGAGATATTTTGCAACACTACCACCCAAGCGTTGGCAGCCGCACAGCAGGCTGCGGAAGACGAGGATCTATTGGGCGAAGGCAGCGCCGACGTTCCCCCTGTAGAGCCGCCTGACTGGCTTCTAACCAAAGAAGAAGTAGCCATTCTCCAAGAGGCGGGCGTCGAACTCGAAGATGAGTACGCGCGCAACCTTGAGCGCCTGATGGAGGTATTGCACAGTCTTCGTTTCGTCTCCCAACGCAGTGCGAAATCATCCCATTGGGCGCGAGCCAAAGAGCTGACGGAGGTAATCAACAAGGTCCAGGCATTCCTCTGGGAGCGGTGCACTGACGGTGCTTTCGCGAAGGGGGATACAGCTGTCCGCGACCTCTATGAGAAGTTCTACCGAAAATTAGTGTTGCGCGACCGAAGCCTACCCCGGCCATGGGTGTTCACCACGAATTATGATCTGTTCAATGAAACTGCGATGGACCGCCTCGGCATTCCTTATGCCAACGGTTTCTCCGGCATCATAGAGCGGCGTTTCAATCCCTCCACATTTCGCTACGCCTTGGCTGAGCAGCTCGATCTTTCAAACCGCAAATGGTCGGCAGTCGATGCGTTTGTCTACCTGTGCAAGTTACACGGATCGATCAGCTGGACCGAAGACGATCACGGCCTGTTCCCAATCCGTGAGAAGTGGCCGGCCGACGGCAGCGCCAAGATGATGATCTTTCCCACGCCGGCAAAGCAGAACTCGAGTCTAGGGTCACCGTATGCCGACCTCTTTCGCGAATTCCAGTCGCGCATCGTCCGCGAGCAAAGCGTGCTTGTGACTTCGGGCTACGGGTTCGGGGATGAGCACCTGAACAACATCATTTACCAGGCGCTGACCATACCGACCTTTCGGTTGATTATCTTTGCGTCACCGGACGCACCCGGAGAGATTGCCAAACTGCGCGCCCTTGGTGATCCGCGGATCTGGATAATCGGTGGCGATGGTCCCGAGCCGGGTACAAGGGCACATTATTTCGACACGATGGTCGATCGGTTCATGCCTCAGCGGCCAAGCGAGCGTATCGACGACGCCGTTCGCAAAGTGATGAAGGAATTGGCTCCGGACAAGGACGATACCGAATGAGTCACGACGATCGCAAACGCGCCGTCGGCAAGGTCACATCAGTGGCAGCAGACAGGTTTGTGGTCGAGATGCACGCGGGAACCGACAACTTCACGGTCGTGGGCTTTGACGACGTGCATTACGTCGCACGTTTGGGCTCGTTCCTGATGATACCGACTCACGCGGAATATGTTGTCGCTGAAGTTGTGGGGCTGCGCGAACGTGATGTTGCTGCATCCTCGAGAGGCGACCTCGACAGGGCCGGATCGGCGAAATTCCTCGACGTGGTGCCCGTAGGTATGCTGCCTGCTTCAGGGGACGGAAAGTTCCGGTTCGGTGTGTCGGTTTTCCCTTCGCTCTATGCCGACGCATTGTATGCTCTCGATAGCGAACTCGACAGGATATTTGAGACGAAAACCGAGGCTGAGGCCGGTATCGGGCCTGACGGGCAAAACTGTGTGCCGGCGAACGCCACCCGCTTTCGTGTTTTAAGCATCGGTCAGTCCGTCGTGTTCGAGGACTATGCGGTGAAGGTCCGCCTCGACGATTTCTTCGGTGGCCACGTTGCAGTGCTTGGCAACACGGGAAGCGGAAAGTCGTGCACAGTCGCTTCGATTCTACAGGAGCTTTTTGAAAAACCGGACGAACATCATGCCCGAGGTGCCACGTTTGTGGTGTTCGACGTCAACGGCGAGTATCGGCAGGCGCTCGAACCACTGGCAAAGTCGGGCGGTATTGGGGTCGACCGAGTTATACTCGATGGAACAGCAACTGGTTTCCGCTTGCCCCATTGGTTTCTGGACCTCTCAGAATGGGAACTTCTGCTCCAGGCGAGCGAACGCACGCAGGTCCCGATACTGCGTATGGCGCTTGGCCTTTCAACGATGTTCTCAGAAGCTGGTGCGGACGATCTCGGCGGCGTGAAGAACCACATCCTCGCCAAGTGCATCACGCAGATCATGCGCGACGATTCCAGCAGCCCGTCCAAGCATGACCGGATAGTTGGCATCCTCCAGCGATTCAACACTGGTAAAATCAATCTGCAATCCATCCAACCTTTTATTACAATTAGCTACGGTCAGCTGGCTGATGCCCAAGGTTTGGACGATTTTCTCGTCGGCGAGAATGCCTTTGTTATCGACGAGTTGAAGCTGCCGGATTACGAAAACATCCCTTTCGATTTCCGCTCACTAGGAGAGGCAATGGATCTCGCCATCCTTTACGAGGAGGCACACGGCAACCGCCAGATTCGTGACTACTGCTCGCAGATGGTCACCCGCCTCAAATCACTTGAGGAGCGTCGGGAGTATGAATTTCTGCGCCACTCACTGCCAGTCGGGGGGCAAGCCGGTGAAGGTCAGAATGAATTCCTCGCCCGAATCCTCGGGCTGACCGCGAAGGGCAGTGGCCTGACTAAGACCAATCAGATCGTGATCGTTGATATGAACGCCGTATCGGATGACGTCGTCGAGCTTTTTTGCTCGGTTCTGGCACGCATGACGTTTAGGCTGCTGCGGCAAGCCGATCCGCGCAACCGCTTCCCAGTTCACTTGCTGCTTGAAGAGGCTCATCGCTATATTGCCTCCACACCCTCCCGTTATGCGTTGGACGCAGCGAAGGTTTTTGAACGGATAGCCAAGGAGGGTCGGAAGTACGGTATGTTCCTGATGGTAGCATCACAGAGGCCAAGCGAGCTTTCAAAAACCGTGTTGTCTCAGTGCTCCAACTTTGTCGTTCACCGCATTCAGAACCCAGACGACCTGTCGCAAATCCGTCAGATGACTCCATTTATCTCCGACGCCGTTCTCAAACGATTGCCATCCCTCCCCAAGCAGCACGCGTTGGTGTTCGGAACATCCGTGAATTTGCCGACGACGTTCCGCGTCAGGGACGCATCTCCCCGGCCATCCAGCGACGACACCAAAATAGTTGATCTCTGGTTCCATGAGGAAGGTCGCCCAGCGAACATCCGACTCGCCCTGCTGGTACCCGATCCGGATGACATATTCTCAGATCTAGTGTGACACTAGCCGCAAATACTGAGGAGCTCTATGTCTTTGGCCAGCCTTTCATTTTCAAGAAGATCATCCCATCGAATGCGCCGAGTTTTGCCGCGGCTTCGGTAGCGTAGCGCTTTCGAGACTCCACGGATCGGCCGGATGAGCGCTCCAAGATCCGGCCGCCCCAACTGTCCGATCCTTTTCGGTATATCGAAATGTTCAGCCCGTCGGTATTCAGATAGCTGTTGCCAGCGTGCGAGACGCGCCACTTACGCTGGAGCCAATTGCGTCGGCGTTGTGCAGCACTGCGGAGCGCACGTTCGCGCATTCGCGGCGCCTCGTAGTCCTGCTCCATCTTCTCCGCACAGACACACCCCACGCCGAGCATTTCGGCATGGTCAGGATGAGTCATGTAATGGACGTATCTGATCTCTTGGGTTTCGCACATTTCGCAGATCTCAGACGGTTCATCGAGATCCTCCACATTGACGCAGGTCCAGCCCTTATGCGGAATTCCCGATCGCGACCATTTCCCAGTCATCGATCCCCTCCCCCTCCGACGAACCTATTCCTCTATCTCGACGCCGACGTCCTGCTGGCTGCCGGGAAAGTCGGGCACAATGTCGCCCGCCAATAGCTTCTCCTTCGACAGCAGCCCGGCGTCCTCAAGCGCCTCGAAATCCGGCAGGTCGCGCAGCGTGTCGAGACCGAACTCCAGCAGGAATTCTTTGGTCGTGACGTAGGTGTAGGGCGCGCCGGGCGTCGGGCTGCGCGGACCGGACGCAATCAGCTTCGCGCCGCGCAGATGACCGATGAGATCGCGGCTGATCTCCTTGCCGAAGAAGGAAGAAAGCTCGGCGCGGGTGATCGGCTGGAAGTACGCCACACACATCAGCACCAGCACTTCAGATTGTGTCAGATCCACGGCTCGCTCGTTTCCGCCGACCGCGGCACGGATGGCATCGGCATAGGCCGGCCGCGTCAGATGCTTCCAGCCGCCGGCGACGGCGACGAGGTCATAGGGCCGACCGCGCAGTTCTTCGCGGATGTCGTCGATGAGGAGATCAATGCTGCAGCTTTTGCCGACGATGCGGGCGAGCGTTTCGCGGTTGACCGGCTCGCTGGCCGCAAAAATCGTTGCCTCGACACGGCGCATCCATTCGCGCCAGCGCGCCTCCGGCGGCAGGTGATCCAGCTCCCGGTCAAACGGCTGGTCAGCCGATCGACGGTTATCTGACGGGCTCCCCCCTCGCCTGCGCACTGCCTCCACCATGGTCGTCAGAGCCCGTAGATGCGGAACGCGGTGCGGCCGGACATCTCGCGGACGGCGCCGAACTCGACCAGCCGGTCGAACAGGCGGCGCAGCCCACGGTCGCTCATGCCTGCGATCTTTTCGGATGCCACGATCGCATCGTCGGACAGGAGCTTGTCGACAACAGCGTCCGCTGCTTTGGCTCTAAGCTTCGGCGTGACGGCAAGCAGCCGGTCCGCGCGTCGCCCGAGTTCGGCGTGAAGATCAATTGCGCGCAACGCAGCGCGTGCCTGCGCGGCAAGCAGGCCTTTCGCACGCTCGGGATGTGTCTCAATGCTTGTCGCGACAGAGCCAGCTGCCGATCGACGCGGGCGGGCGCTTGTGCCCAAGGCCGCATCGGCGCCCAGCAGCGGCACCGCATGCGCCCAACCCAGCCGTTGCGCCAGCAGGGCATCGGCGAGCCAGGCTCCGAGGACGCGGCCGAAGCCGTGTCGTTCGGCGGCCATGAAGGCACCGTTCAGGATCCCGACCACATCGGTGCCGGAGCCGAGTTGCCGTGGCGCGGTCGACAGATCGCTAACGGCCTCGTCGTCACGGGCGTGACCGAGATCTTCCAGCACCGCAGCGAGGTTTTTCGCCGTCAGCAATTCCTCAGCCGGCCGGGTCGCCAGCCGACGCCAGGCGAGGAGCAAAAGACCGGCGGGCCCGACATTGTCGCCCGGCCGCGTGAGCAGCACGGCATCGCGCAGCGAGCTTTCATCCTCGACGCGGCCGGCCTGCTTCGCCGTTGCCGCAGCCGCCGAAAGCGCCAGCCGCTGCCGCCAGGCGCCGGCCCATCGCTCCTGCCGGCGGACCACCGCGTCAAGCGCGCCGATGGCAGCGCCCGCTGTGAGCGCGACGTCCTCAATGTCTTTGCTCGCAAGGCTTTGCGCATCCGGGATGGCGCGGCGCAGCCAGGCCGGCACCGTTGCCATCGGCGCGTCGTTCGAAGGGGCACCGCCAAGCGTGGCGTAGTGGCGCGGAGAGGGTTTGGGACGCAGAATCATCGCAAACACGATGAATCATGGCGGCGCTTCTGGCAATTGATTTGCGTAACAACCGCCGCACCTGTCGCGTATTTAACACGAATGATAATGTTGCATTATCATTCGTTGTTTACGAGCCGACGGAGCCATGGTAGAATACGCCAGAAAGGTGGAATTTTGGAGTCTTTCATGTCTCTGAACATCAAAAATCCGGCCACCGTGGCTCTCGCCAACGAACTCGCACGCCGCCAGGGTATCAGCAAGACAGCAGCCATTCATCAGGCCCTGAGCGAGCGCTTGCATCGCTTGGGCTTTGGAGAGACCGCTCACGAGCGTTTGCTGGCAGAATTGCGCGCCATCCGAGAAAGAGTGGCACGATTGCCTGAACTGGATAGTCGCAGCGACGAGGAGATCATCGGGTATGACGAGCATGGAATCCCTAACTGATGGTGATCGATACCTCAGCTGTTGTAGCGATCCTTCGGAGCGAGCCTGAGGCAGCAAGGCTGGAACGAGCGCTGGTCTCCGACAAAATCCGTCTGATCCCGGCAACCTGCGTGCTCGAGGCACGCATGGTGCTGGTCAGCAGGCGCGGCGAACACGCGTTGGCTGAGATCGATCTTTGGCTGCGCAAAATCGAGGCCGACATTATTCCTGTCGACTCCGAATTGGTTGATCTTGCGACCCAAGGTTGGCTGACTTACGGCAAGGGCCACCACCTGGCGGCGCTGAATTTTGCCGATTGCCTCTCCTATGCTTTGGCAAAGCGTGCAGACGAACCGCTGCTTTTCATCGGCAAAGACTTCTCCCAAACGGATATCGAACCGGCATGAGCATGGCTGGCGACGCGCAACGATCATCCGCTGCTTCCGCTGCTTCCGATGACGACATGCCCGACATCGTCGATATCGTCATGCAGATGGGCGATGCCGACCTAGCCTCGTCCCCTCCCCTTCCAGCCATTGCCAATCCCAGCCTGCCTTCGCATCTTGAGGCGCTCGCCGGCCGCGCGCGCGATTATATCGAGGCGGCGAGTTCGGCCAACACGCGCCGCGCCTACGCAGCCGACTGGAAGCACTTTTCGAGTTGGTGCCGGCGCCAAGGCATCGAGATGTTCCCGCCCGATCCTCAGGTCGTCGGGCTCTACATCGCCGCCTGCGCGTCAGGTACGGCCACTGGCGACAAAAGGCCCAACACCGTTTCAACCATCGAGCGCCGGCTTTCGTCGCTCTCGTGGAATTTTGCCCAGCGCGGTCAGCCGCTCGACCGCAAGGACCGGCATATCGCCACGGTGATGGCTGGCATTCGCAACACCCACGCATCCCCTCCCCGGCAGAAGGAAGCGATCCTGCCAGAGGATCTGATCACCATGCTCGAGACCCTCGACCGCGGCACACTGCGTGGTCTGCGCGACCGCGCCATGCTGCTTTTGGGTTTCGCCGGCGGCCTTCGCCGATCCGAAATCGTCGGGCTCGACATTGGTCGCGACCAGACCGAGGATTCTTCGGGCTGGATTGAGTTTTTTCCTGACAAGGGCGTGCTGGTGACCCTGCGCGGCAAAACCGGCTGGCGCGAGGTCGAGGTCGGCCGCGGCTCCTCCGACGCCACCTGCCCGGTGGCCGCTCTGCAGACCTGGCTAAGACTGGCGCACATTGCGCACGGACCTCTGTTCCGGCGCGTTGCTGGTCAAGGCAGAGCCGTCGGTGCCGATCGCTTGAACGACCAGGAGGTCGCACGCCTGGTCAAGCGCACGGCGCTCGCCGCCGGCGTGCGCGGCGATCTGTCGGAGGGCGAACGGGCCAAGAAATTCGCCGGCCACTCACTGCGCGCCGGCCTCGCCTCGTCGGCCGAGGTCGACGAACGCTATGTGCAACAGCAGCTCGGTCACGCCTCGGCCGAGATGACTCGAAAGTATCAGCGCCGGCGCGATCGTTTCCGCGTCAATCTCACCAAGGCGTCCGGGCTCTGAAAAGCCCCCTCCCCTGCCCCGTTTTGTCCGCTGGGATGAGGCGGTCAGATCTCAGGCGATAACAATACCTCATCGAGCACAGCGAGCGCTGTATCCAGACTATCGGCGGCCGACGCTTCGTAGTCAGGCATGATCATCAACTGCGTTATGGCACGGCCCACAAATTCCGGGTTTAGCTTTTCCAACCGATCCTTGGTCCGGGAGACCTGTTCCGGGAATGCGCGCAGATTGAAGCGAACAAATGACGAGGTCTCTTATCCCCGACACGAATAGCTCGCGATCTCATCGGGATTTCCCTTACCGTCATAGGCAGCTTGAGTGGGATAAGCGCAGATCGGCTGGTGCTTGCCAGGGAATGCCTTGCTGCCAGCCGCGAGAGAGTCCGGAGCCTTGTCTTGGTTTATCCAGCCCTCGATGGCGGCCAAAGGATCAAAGTCGTCGAAGGCTTGGCCATCGCCGCAGTGGGTCATCCCCGGGATTATGAACATGCGCACGAAACGGCGAGTCGCTTCCAAATCGCCGCCGCCTGTGACCTCGACGACTTGCTTGTACCAGCGCACCAGATCGTTGGCCGAGAAGACCGGATCGGAAAGTCCCTGAAACAAGAGCAGCTTTCCACCGTGGGCAGCGAAGCTGGCGAGATACGTGCCGGTCGCATCATTGAGCTTGGCCGTATCCGCAACGCGTGCCGGATCCTTGTCGAAGTCGAACTTCAGGGGGTCAAAATTCGGCGCCGGGGGCGTCATGAAGTAGTATTGAAGCGAGCGGGCTCCCAGAACGATGTTGTTTGCATCCGACTGGGAAGTGGGGGATTTGCCCAGCTTCCACATTCTCCAGTCCGCGCCCGCAACGCCCGTATCATATGGCCAATCGCTGTAAAGCTTTTCGCCATCGGAGCTTTCCGGACCCGCGAACGCGCGGCTCATGGCCTGCACTTGACCAGCCGTGAGGCAGCTGTCCGTCTTATCGCCTTGGCAGGACAGGACCTTTGGGTCGAACCGGCACTGCTGCCAGGCGTTGATGACGCCATCCTCAATGCCATCGCGGGCATCACAGGCAGCGAGAACCGCGTTGGCGACGAGGTTCAGATCCTGCTGGGAGAAGGCGCGGGATAGAATGGGATGGCCGGCCTCATCCTTGGGAGCGATGCTCATGTACTCGCGAGTATCCCAGGCTTGGGCAATGTTGGCGGCACTGAGACGAAAACCCGGGCTACCTGCAACAATCCCGTCGAACTCGAGCGGATATCGCTGAGCCGCTATCAACGCCTCACGACCGCCATTCGAGCATCCCATGAACACCGACTTTTTCGGAGCCGCCCCATAGAACTTGGCCACCACCTGCTTCGAGACCGAAGTGACTTTGCCAATGGAGGCGTACGCAAAATCAATGCGTGCGGCTTGATCGACCCCGAAAGCCGGATCGGGGCTTGGGTGCCCGCCATCCATGCTTACAACAGCGTAGCCGCGCAAGAGCCCGGGAGCCGCGGTCGAGTTCCGGCAAGGAATGGTCCCGACGGCCGGCGCCAGGAAGCCATCAACTGCGCCGCCGCCCTGGAAAAGGAACATGTCGTTCCAGGTCGTCGGAAGACGCACCTCAAACCGGGTGCCATATGATTGACCATCGACCCCCTGGCGTTTCCCGATAACACCTCGGACAAGGCAGTGCCCGCCCACTTTTACCGCCTGAGGCGAGGCGCCGGTGAATGCAGTGAAGGGATCTGCGGGGATCTCCTGCGGCTTTTGAAGGCTAGCCTCGGTAAAGATCACGCTTGGAATTGTGAGCTTGGCGATGGACCGGCACGCCTGATCCGACGCGTTTGCCGCCAGTGCAGGCGCACATACACATATGATCGCCAAAATCAGTGCCAGGGTGCACCCGCGGTCCCGCAGCTTGAGCCCGTTAGCCAAGAACATACCCATCCTCCCTGGATGCCCCCGATAGCCCGAAAGCTGATCGCATTGGTAGCTAGTTGTGAGCTTTCAGAAGGTTATCCATCCGGTCCGAACCGGGAAAGCTGAGGTTGTCGAAGCTTCAGTGATTCCAGTGGGACCGGATGAACATCCATAAGAGTACCCGTCTGACGCCGCTCGGTCGAGAGCGAATTGTAATGCAGGTCGAGAGCGGACAGACGCCTGAGGCCGTCGCCAAAGCCGCAGGCGTCTGCCCGCGGACGGTTCGCAAATGGCTCGACCGGTATCGCGCCGAGGAAATGCCAGGATTGCGGGATCGCTCATCTCGCCCTCATCGGCTGCGCCGGCCGACGCTGGTGCGCGCGAGCGGTTGGATGGGCTTCTGACCGAAATGTTGGCCGGTAACATAAGCCGCTTCATCTTGCTTCGCAAGTTCGAGCTCGGCAACAATTCCGCGGCGGCAAACCGGCTGCTTGACCGACTGGAGTTCCTGCGCGGTGGGTCTTGATCCGCAAGTGCTCGCCGGCATCCGCAACACCGCATCGCTCGCCTGCGTCGGCAGGGTGAGCGCTATGTTCACCGATGGCTTGCGCGATATCAGCTCGGATCGACGCTGGGCGATCCTTGCCGTTTGCGCCGTGGAATGGGAGGCGGCGGTCGCCGATGCCGTGGTCGAGACCCATGACCGGATCGTAAGGAAGACCTGGCGAGAGACTAAGGAGGAAACGGGCTTGACGCTGCAGAGGCTCTATTCGGCCGACATATGCGAGCAATTCTATGAAGCGGACCGCGACGCCATTAGCCTCCTGCCGGTTTTCGTGGGTTTCGCGGGGTCGACAGAGACGGTGCGACTGAATGCCGACCACAGCGAGTTTCAGTGGGTCCCCTTCGATCAAGCGGTCAACATGGTTCCGTTTGCCGGGCAGCGGAACGTGCTCAGGCACGTCCAGAAAGAGTTCGTCGAGCAAGAGCCAAATCGCTGGCTGTTAATTCATCCGCCACGCTAGGCAGCCGGGACGACGCGAGCGGCCGATTCCCACCCCTCCGGGCCGTCAGGGAAGGTGGAAAATCGACCCAAAGCGTCCTCCAAGCGGCGAATTTCGAAGTAAGTTTTCCGCCTTGCTGGAACCCTGCACCTTCATAGAAGCGCAGAGTGGACTCCCTCCGAGATCCAGTCGCCAACAGAACCTTGTAGCAATCGGCGTTCCATGCTTTGTCGAGCGCGGCATGAAGGACGGCGCGGCCCAGCCCAGTAGCCCAGTCCGGCGATGGTTGGCATCTGTCACGACGTTTTCGATTACCCCGTAAAGACGGGCTCCCCGGGACAAGTTGGGAACGATCGCGAGTGTGCAGGACGACACGAGCAGCCCTGCCATATCGACCACGAAGACAGTGATCCGATTCGTATGATTGGAAAGTGGATAGTGACAGACCCTCAGCCTTCAAACCAACAACACACGAGCATGGGCGGGTAACCGCTGCATGTCGGTTGTCCACCCTACTGAGACAGATGGGAACCGGACAGCTCGCGACCCTTTTCGGACCTTGGTTCGAGAAAGCTCTACCGGAAGCAAGATGTTCGTTCGTAACAAAATGGACCGATCTCTGCTCTGTGGCGTGTGCGTTCAAGCCGCTCGGGGCGATACCCGCAGAAACCAGCGAGCTTACCATCGAACACCTGCTAAGCTCATTAGCAATGAAGCAACGAAGGTGGAGGCTAGGTGTTTAGTCCCGGCATTTGATGGGTGGGATCGAGTCGGAACCGTTCGGGCTCTTTTGCCCAGATTTTGCAGATGAACTCGTAGGGTGTTAGGCCCTTGAAGGTCTTAAGCCGGCGCGCGAAATTGTAAGCTAAGATGAAGTCGGCGAGATGCCGGCGCAGTTGATCGTGATCGTCATAGTGGAAGCGCTTGACGGTGGCGTCCTTGATGGTCCGATTCATCCGCTCGACCTGGCCGTTCGCCCAGGGATGGTTGATCTTTGTGAGCCGGTGCTCGATGCCATGTTCGTCGCAGATGCCGTCGAAGATGTGCTGAAGGGATGCTGGTCAAGGTCGCCAACAAGGATACCGAAAGCGTCGTCTCGGCACTGATCAAACAGGCACGGAAACTCCCCGGCGAACTGTACCAGTCGTTGACCTGGGACCGAGGTAAAGAGCTCGCCGATCACCAGCGCCTGACCTTGGCCTCCGACGTCGAGGTCTACTTCTGTGATCCGCGGTCGCCGTGGCAGCGCGGCTCCAACGAAAACACCAACCGATTACTGCGCCAATATCTGCCGCGCGGAACCGATCTATCCCTGCACAGCCAGACTAAGCTCAGCGCGATCGCACGGCAGCTCAATGAGAGGCCGCGAAAGACCTTGCTTTATCAAACCCCAGCTGAAAAGTTCGCGGAGTGTGTTGCAGGGATCAGTTGAACCCACCCCGCTAAGCGGGCAGAATTTCTGCGACAGCATTTGCTGAAACCCTACTTTACAACAGTGTGGCGCTTCCGGCCGAGCGAAAGCCGGATCGGGAGGTCTTGGGACGATATCATTGTATCAATCTCGACGAAGTTGCCGTTGATCCGCACACCTCGTCCCGAGATCGCCCTTCGCGCTTCCCCTTTGGAGGAGGTCAATCCGGCGCGTACCAGCAAATCCACAAGGGCTACTCCGGCCAAGCCCTCGGCGTCATTTAGATGAAGCGTCGGTAGCCCCTCTGCGGCTTCGCCCTGCCCAAATGCTTGGCTAGCCGTGGCCTCCGCCTGTTTGGCGGCGTTAGTTCCATGTGCCAGGGCCGTAGCTTCGTTGGCCAGACGTTCTTTGACGGCGTTTAGCTCGGTTCCTTCAGCCTGTCCAAATCGCTCGATCTCGTCCATCGGCAGATCGGTGAAAAGCTTCAGGAACCGAACGACATCAGCGTCTTCCGTGTTACGCCAGAATTGCCAGTAATCGTATGGCGAAAGGCGATCTTCGTTGAGCCACACAGCTCCGGCAGCCGTCTTACCCATCTTGACACCTGAAGAAGTCGTCAGAAGCGGCGTAGTCACTCCGAAGACTTCCTTTCCATCCGTCCGCCGTATCAAGTCGATGCCATTGATGATGTTCCCCCACTGGTCGGCTCCACCCATCTGCAGACGGCAACCGGTCCGGCGGGATAGCTCAAGGAAGTCGAACGCTTGGAGGATCATGTAGTTGAATTCTAAGAAGCTCAGGTTCTCCTGCTTTTCCAGCCGCGACTTCACACTGTCGAAAGAGAGCATCCGATTGACGGAGAAATGCCTGCCGACGTCTCTCAGCATGTCGATCCAACGAATGCTGTCCAGCCAGTCGGCATTGTTCACCATCACGGCATCCGTCGGGCCGTCTCCGAAGACAAGGAGACGGTCAAAGACCTTTCTGATCCCTTCAATGTTGGCGGCGATCCGGTCGTCCGTCAGCATCGGCCGCGCCTCCGAACGGAAGCTGGGATCGCCGATGCGGGTGGTCCCACCCCCAATGAGAACGATGGGTTTATGGCCAGTCTGCTGAAGATGACGAAGCGCCATGATCAGAAGAAGATGGCCGACATGAAGACTGTCAGCCGTCGCATCGAAACCAGCGTAAGCGGGTACGACGCCTGCTTCAAAGGCGGCATCGACACCCGGCAGGTCGGTCCCTTGATTTACATAGCCGCGCTCAATGAGCGTCTTCAAAGCGGCCGAACATGGTTCGGAATGACCGGTTGATAAATCGGGAAGTGCCATAGGGAATCCTCCTGGTATTGCCGCCAGGGGGTCCTCTCAATGAACAAGCCGCCTGACGGCGGCTTGTTTCAAGGCATGATCGAAACGCGCCGCTCCTTATGGAAGCGTCGCATAATAGATTGCAGCGATGGGCGCGGACTTGATCATGTGCCGATGCATAAAGGACTTTATCCGCACCTGCAAGCAATCTGAAATGGCTACTTCGGGGAGCTGCCGAGCCTTTGTCGCGACGATTTTGCAACTGACTTTTGCACCGTCGCAGAACTCAACTTTTGCGACAACATCTCACCAAGGCGTCCGGGCTCTAGAAAAAAGTCCCCCTCCCCTGTTGCGGTCACTATGCATTTTTATATAGTCACCGTAGTCACAATGGTCACGGAGGCCAGAATGCAGTCTGCTCCAAAAGAGGATGCCAACTGGACCGTCGCTCGGGCCAAGGCGCGGCTGTCGGAAGTCATCGAGCGTGCGCAGGCGGCGCCGCAAACGATCACGCGCAACGGTAGGCCAAGCGTCGTTGTCGTCTCCGCCGAGGAATGGCAACGCAAGACGGTGCGCAAGGGTACGCTTGCGGAGTTTCTGCTGGAGTCGCCGCTACGCGGCGCGGAACTCGACCTTGAGCGTCAACGCGATGAACCGCGTGATCTGCCGCTGTGAGGCTACTGCTGGACACGAATGTCCTGTCCGAGGTGACAAGGCCGGCGCCGGACGCACGCGTTCTGGAATGGCTGGACAAGCTCGACGAGGATCGCTCGTTCATCAGCGTGGTGTCGATCGCGGAAATCCGGCGCGGCGTTGCTCTCATGGGCGAGGGTCGGAAGCGTGAGGCGCTGGCCGAATGGCTTGCCCGAGACCTGCCTCAGCGTTTCGAGCAGAGAGTCCTCCCCGTCGACGAGCCGGTTGCTCTGGCCTGGGGCGATCTGATGGGTCTTGCGAAGCGCCGCGGCCGCGGGCTGACGTCAATGGACGGATTGATCGCAGCCACAGCGATTGCCCAGGAGCTCACTCTGGCAACGCGTAATATGAAGGATTTCGAAGGCTTCGGAATAGAGCTCTTCGATCCGTGGACTGCGTGAATCGCCCAGCACCTCATCCCGAATGCTCGAAGCGAATTTCGAAAAAGAAGTGTGGGTTTGCTCTCATACCCTTTGCTGAAATGTTGTGACAGAGCGCATGGAATGCCACGCGCTTCAAATCGGAGTAGCCATCCAGGAAGCCTGAAGCCCTTTGAAGCGCATGTCCGTCAGCTATTCATAGCGTGGATGACTTTGATCGAAACAAACGATTTCATAACTCTTCGGAAATCTTGCATGGACAAAAGCACGTCCGCACCGATCACCCATCCAAGGAGAAAATCTTCCATGCGCCCTGACGTGCAGTGGAGGTCGTGCCGAGAAGTGAGTTGCAACTGGCCGACCATGTCGGCGGTTCGACGCTAGTCGTCCCCAATGTTCCTGAGCTGCGAAGTCTTGCAGGCGAGCCCGCTGCCCAGCGCGATTCTGCTTGTGGGCGGGCTTATTGCCGCAGGCAGATCCGGTCGGCTCGTCTGGGCAGCGGATTGGAGACCCGGCCGGCAGCGCTACCATACAACATCAGCGCACTTTACATCTACGCGGTATTGCCGTGCTTCCAGTCGGTGCCATGTTTGGCCGACGCATGACGCGATGCGGCCTCCTGCACAGCCGAAGGCGTTATCGGATGTGCGACCGGGAAGCAGGTGGACAGTGCAGCACGTGTCACTCGCTGTGCGACGGTCTTTCGGGGAATGAAATCGGGCCAGTTCACGGCGCGGTGATCCAGCCAAGCTCTCGGCGTCACGGAACGGCAGGCGCCACGATCGAAGCATCTCATGTTGATTCAGGCGGACCCCTTATGAGGCGTTCTTTGATGCCGGTGATGCCTGACAGGCGGTTGCAGCTGCAAGCGACAATGCGGCCTATTTAGTTGGAAACGGAGGCAGGCCAATTTGGCTTGCCCGTCACTATGTGGAGAAAGAAATGCTGTGTCTAGGAATTAGCGGCGGACTTGACCAAGTCCATGAAAACCGATTCGAGCTTCGGAACGCCTTTATGCACGATGGCGCCGCGGTGCTCGTCCGAGACGGACGGGTGATAGCAGCCGTCGAAGAGGAACGCCTCAATCGGATGAAACACTCCAACAAGCTCCCAATTCGTTCGATTCAATACTGTCTGTCAGCGGCGGGGGTTCAGCTCAACGACATTGATCGTGTCGCGCTCTACGCCAGCGAGCCCTATGCCAACGCCATGCTTGAAGGTATGTCCGCATCCCACCCGGACATTCTCTCCATTCCGTTGGATGCTAAAACGTTGGTGCAGGATCTGTTAACGCGTGAGTTCGGCACTAAGTTGGACAGTTCGCGTATTTCATTCGTAAGTCATCATCAGGCGCACGCCGTGAGCGCCTTTGCAATGTCGGGCTTCGAACAAAGTCTCATTCTAGCGATTGATGGCTCTGGTGATTTCCTATCGGGCCTCTTGGCGGTAGGGTCTGGCACAGAAATTACGCAACTCGAGGCTTTCCCCGAGAACAATTCTCTTGGGCTGTTTTATCTCGAGACGATCCGCTATCTCGGCTACGGCTTGTTCGACGAGTATAAGGTAATGGGACTCGCGCCCTACGGCGACCCCGCTCCCTATCGCGAGCTCTTCGAGCAGTTCTACGAGCTCTCCGCCAACGGCGGTGGCTACCGTGTTCACCTCGACCGCATCGGTCCGGCGTTGCTCCGCAATATCGAGGTCAGGCGAAAGGGAATGCCCTTCACCCAGCAGCATCGAGATGTGAGTGCGTCACTGCAGGAAGCGCTTGAGCGGATCGTGTTCCACATTCTCCGGCATCACCGTGAGGCCACCGGCATGAAGCGGTTGTGCCTGGCGGGGGGGGTGGCCCACAACTGTACGATGAACGGTAAGCTGCTGTATTCAGGGCTTTTCGAAGACATCTTCGTGCAACCCGCGTCTCACGACGCTGGCTGCGCATTGGGAGCTGCGCTGATAGTCTCTAACGAGATGGGCCGCCCCGCGCCGTGTGAGCGACTGCAGGAGGTCTATTGGGGTCCTGATCTCGGGAGCGAGCGCGCCGTGCAACAGGAACTGAATGCATGGGCCGGACATCTCGAGGTTGAACGCTCTGATGACGTGGCAAGCAGTGCAGCCGACTGGATCGCCAACGGCGCCGTGATCGGCTGGGTGCAGGGTCGTTCGGAGTTTGGGCCACGTGCGCTGGGCAACCGCAGCATTCTTGCCGACCCTCGGCCCGCCGCAAACAAGGACCGGATCAATGCGATGGTCAAGAAGCGCGAAGGCTATCGGCCCTTCGCGCCATCTGTGCTGGAGGAGGATGCGAGCGAATTTTTCGACCTCCCGGACGGTAGGCACGAATTTCCATTCATGAATTTCGTCGTTCGCGTGCGTGACTCAAAGCGCGCCTTGCTCGGTGCCATCACGCACGTCGACGGTACCGCTCGCCTGCAAACAGTATCGCACAACGCCAATCCCGCGTACTGGGAGGTCATCAATGCGTTCAAGAAGCGCACAGGCACTCCAATTCTGCTCAATACGTCCTTTAACAACAATGCCGAACCGATCGTGGATTCGGTTGCAGACGCGATTGCCACCTTTCTGACGACAGAGCTGGATGGACTTGTGGTCGGGCCCTTCCTGGTAAAAAAGCGGGCTGCAACGCTGCAGGATTGGACTGCGCTTGCGGTTTCGTTGCCGCCCTATGTGTCCCTCCATCAAACCCGCGCTTACAAAGCGCCAGATCGTCGGGAAACTCACTGCGAGATCAGCACGACCCACTTCAACAGTGACAGTGTGCGAATTTCACACGACTTGTTTAATCTGCTGATGCGGATTGAGGGCGAAGCCATGTTGGGAGATCTCCTCAATACAATTGCGCCGGATCAGGCTAAGCGTGACGCTGTGATGGAGGGCCTGCGACGACTGTGGGAGCAGCGCCTCGTTCGGTTGCATCCCTCACAAGCTGCTCGCACGGATCAAGACTGCGATCAAACGCTGGACCAGCATAACAGGCTCTCAGCGTGATAGCGATGCCGCTATCCAAGCTCGGCGAATAAACGTGTTCATCGACGCCCCCAGCCCCCGCACTGCGGGCAGGCGGGGGACATAAAAACAGGGTTTATTAGTGCACTTAAATTTTGACCACCCGGGCGCGCAGAAAAAAACGCCTGAGGCGGGTACCAGTGTAT
>NZ_JAMYOT010000042.1:0-40364 GCF_040320005.1 Mesorhizobium sp. M0816
GCATACTAGATTAGTCGATCACCGATCCGGAATCGCGGAGGAACGACCTATGGCCGAAATCGTTGCCATCAAACCTGCCGTTGCCGAAGGGCCCGTCGTCTCCAGGCTGGACAAGGGCGTGCTGCGCCTGACGCTGGCCAATCCGCCGGCCAACGCTCTTTCGCTTGCAGTGATGGCGGCGCTGATGGCGGAACTCGACCGCGCCAAGGCCGACAAATCCGTCCGCGTCATCGTGCTTGGGGCGGCCGGCAAAGTGTTCTGCGCCGGGCACGACCTCAAGGAGTTGAGCACGCACCGCGCAGATACCGATCGCGGCAGGGCCTTTTTCGAAAAGACGTTTTCCGCCTGCGCCGCGCTGATGCAGGCGATCGTTCGCCATCCTAAGCCGGTGATCGCCGAAGTCGACGGCCTCGCGACGGCGGCCGGATTGCAGCTGGTCGCCAGCTGCGATCTCGCCATCGCCTCGCACGAGGCGACCTTCTGCACGCCTGGCGTCAATATCGGACTGTTCTGCTCGACGCCGATGGTGGCGCTGTCGCGCAACGTCTCGCGCAAGCACGCCATGGAGATGCTTTTGACCGGCGAGACGATCGATGCGGCAACCGCCAAGGAATTCGGCTTGGTCAACCGCGTCGTGCCGCGCGAATATCTGAATCAGATTGTCACCAAATACGCGCAAACTATTGCGTCCAAATCGTCCTTGGTCGTCAAGATCGGCAAGGAAGCCTTTTATGAGCAGGCCGAGATGGGGCTGGCCGAGGCCTATGATTACACCGGGCGCGTCATGGTCGAGAACATGCTGGCGCGCGATGCGGAAGAGGGCATCGGCGCCTTCATCGGCAAGCGCAAGCCGGAATGGCCGGAGGAATAGGAGGCGGATATGGAACCGCGCATCTCCATCATCACCATCGCCACGGACGATCTTGACCGCGCCGTGCGCTTCTACGAGGCGATGGGCCTGAAGCGCCATGCCGGGATCACCGAGGGCGTTGCCTTCTTCCAGATGGGCGGCGCCATTCTTGGCTTGTTTCCGCGCCCAAGCGCCGAAGAGGATTCGGGCGTCACCTTCTCCAGGGCGCCGTCGGCCGTCTACCTCGCCTACAACACCCGCTCCGACGCCGAGGTCGATGCAGTGCTGGCGATGGCCGAGAGGGCCGGCGGCCGTATCGTCAAGCCGGCTGGCCGCGCATTCTGGGGCGGTTGGTACGGCTATTTCGCCGATGCCGACGGGCACATCTGGGAAGTGGCGCACAATCCGGCTTTTCCGATCGCGGAAGACGGATCGATTTCGCTGCCCGGCTGACGAGGTTCCCCTCTGGCTCATCGCAAGCAACTGACGCGGCTGTTGGCACCTCACTCCGAAGCGCTGTATGACGAGGCATGAACCACGACGCCTACGACAACGCCTATATCGCCGGCATCCTCAATTCGGTGAAGACCATCGCCTTGGTCGGCGCGTCGGCCAACGATGTGCGGCCGAGCTATTTCGTGCTGAAATATCTGCTCGGCAAAGGGTTTTCGGTGTTCCCGATCAATCCCGGCCAGGCCGGCAAGGAGATCCTCGGCCAGATGACCTATGCCAGGCTCGCCGACGTTCCGGGACCTGTCGACATGGTCGACGTCTTTCGCGCTTCCGCCGCTGTGCCGGGCATTGTCGACGAGGTGTTGCGGCTCGATCCGCTGCCGAAAGTCATCTGGATGCAGCTTGGCATACGCCATGACGAGGCGGCGACGCGCGCAGAGGCTGTCGGCATCAAGGTGGTGATGAACCGTTGCCCCAAGATCGAATATGGCAAGCTGTCCGGCGAGATCGGCTGGACCGGCGTCAATTCCGGCGTGCTGTCGTCGAAGAAGCCGCTGATGCGGCCGGGGTTCCAGAGTTTCGGCGTTCGCCAGAAGTAGGTAATGAATGGTGAATGGTGAATAGAAGGATTTTTCTGGAAGGCCGGCAAGGCGGCATATGAGCCGCTTGCAATCAGGGTGGGGCTGGCCGACTTTGCCATTCACCATTCACCATTCACCATTCACCATTCACCATTCACCATTCACCATTCACCATTCACTATTCACCATTGAGGGAGGTTTTTCGATGGCCCGCACGCCCGGTTTCAACACGCTCGCCGTCCATGCAGGTGCCAAGCCGGATCCGGCGACCGGCGCGCGAGCGACGCCGATCTACCAGACCACCTCCTTCGTCTTCGACGATGCCGACCATGCCGCCTCGCTGTTCGGGCTGAAGGCGTTCGGCAACATCTACACCCGCATCATGAACCCGACCCAGGCGGTGCTGGAAGAGCGCATCGCGGCACTCGAAGGCGGCACGGCAGGCCTTGCGGTCGCCTCCGGCCATGCCGCGCAGGTGCTGGTCTTCCACAATCTGATGCAGCCCGGCGACAATTTCGTTTCAGCGACAAAGCTTTACGGCGGCTCGATCAACCAATTCGGCCACGCCTTCAAGAATTTCGGTTGGCAGGTGCGCTGGGCCGACACCAATGACATCTCGACCTTCGAGAGCCAGATCGACGACAGGACCAAGGCAATCTTCATCGAGAGCCTGGCCAATCCGGGCGGCGTCTTCGTCGATATCGAGAAGATCGGCGACATTGCCCGCAAGCACGGCCTGCCGCTGATCGTCGACAACACGCTGGCCTCCCCCTACCTGCTGCGGCCGATCGAGCATGGCGCCGACATCGTCGTGCATTCGCTGACCAAGTTCATCGGCGGCCACGGCAACTCGATCGGCGGCGCCATTGTCGACGGCGGCACCTTCGATTGGTCGAAGTCGGGCAAATATCCGATGCTGTCGGAGCCGCGCCCCGAATATGGCGGCCTCGTCCTGCACGAGACCTTCGGCAATTTCGCCTTCGCCATCGCTGCTCGCGTGCTCGGCCTGCGCGACATCGGCGCGGCGATTTCGCCGTTCAACGCATTCCTTATCCTGACCGGTCTGGAAACCTTGCCGCTCAGGATGCAGCGCCACTGCGACAATGCGGCGGCGGTCGCCGGATGGCTTTCCAACCATCCCAAGGTCGCCTGGGTGTCCTATCCCGGCCTGCCCAGCGACAAGAACAATGCGCTGCAGAAGAAGTACTCGCCGCTTGGCGCCGGCGCGGTGTTCACTTTCGGGCTGAAGGGCGGCTATGCCGCGGGCATCAAGTTCGTCGAGGCGCTCGAGCTGTTCTCGCACCTGGCCAATGTCGGCGACACCAAGTCGCTGGTCATCCACCCGGCATCGACCACGCATCGCCAGCTTTCCGACGAGCAGAAGATCAATGCCGGGGCAGGGCCGGACACGGTCAGGCTTTCGGTCGGCATCGAGGACGTCAACGACATCGTCGCCGATCTGGAACAGGCTCTCGCCAAGGTTTGATCGCCATGACCACGCCGAAATTTCTGTCCGTCGACATCGACGCCGTCGAAGCCGAGCATGGCGCACCGGCGCCGGATCGCCTGATTTCGGGCGATCCGAAATTCCGCACCTGGAATGTAGAGGAACAGGACGGCGGCCTTTATGCCGGCATCTGGGAAGCAACGCCCGGCAAATGGCGCATCGAATATGACGAATGGGAGTTCTGCCACATCCTGTCAGGGGTTTCGGTGATCGCCGAAGACGGCGGCGATGCGCGCACCGTCAGGGCAGGCGACAGCTTCGTGCTGAGGCCGGGCTTTAGAGGAAGCTGGGAAGTGCTTGAAACGACGCGCAAGGAGTATGTGATCAAGCTTTGATCACCCCTGCCGGACCGAATGCTCAGAAGTGTACGGCGAGCGTTTCCAGGCCGTGGAAATGATAGGTGTCGCGGAAGCGCGGCTGTTCGGCAAGATGCAGCTGCGGTAGCCGGTCGAACAAGGTTTTCAGCGACACCTGCAGTTCGAGCCGGGCGAGCGGCGCGCCGATGCAGAAATGGATGCCGGCGCCGAACGATACGTTCTTCTGGTCGGCACGGTCCGGCCTGAAGGCGAGAGGCTCGGCAAACGCAGTAGGGTCGCGATTGGCCATGCCGAGCAACAGCCCGATCGTCTCGCCCGGCTGGACGATGATCCCCGGCCCGGCCTCGACCTCGTGATAGGCGTAGCGCGTGAACATGTGCAGCGGCGCGTCGTAGCGCAGGCACTCTTCGACCGTCGCGGCTGTTGCTTCCGGTGAGGCGAAGAAGCGGCGCGGGTCGCCGCCTTGCGCAAGGATCGAGCGCACCGCATTGCCGGTCTGGTGGACAGTTGCTTCATGGCCGGCATTGAGCAAAAGGATGGCCGAGGATACCAGCTCGTCCTCCGACAGTTTCTGGCCGTCCTCCTGTGCCGCAATCAGCAGCGACAGAAGATCCTCGCCCGGCCTCTTTCGCCGCTCGGCGACGTAGCCGCGCAAAAAATTCGAAAAGTCGCGCGCGGCGCGATTGGCCGTGTCCTCCGTCTCGCGGGTGCGGCCATGCATGTACATGGCGACCATCTGATGCGACCAGTCGAGCAGCTGCGGCCCCATCTCGACCGGCACGCCGAGCATTTCCGCAATGATGGTGATCGGCAAGGGAGCGGCGAAAGCCGGCAGCAGGTCGACTCTTCCTGGTTCGAAACGGTCGATCAGCTCGTTGGCCAGCGCTTCGACACGCGGCCTGAGCCGCTCGACCTGACGCGAGACGAAGGCGCGGTTGACCAGCGTTCTGAGCCGTGTGTGGACGGGCGGCTCCAGCTCCAGCATCGAATTGGCCTCGACACCGTCGAAGGCGCTGAGATGCGTGCGGTCCTGGCCGATGCCTCGGCTGTCCGGAATGCCGGCCGGGTTCTGCCGGCCGAAGCGGCGATCGCGCAGCAGTCGGTTGACGTCGTCGAAGCCGCCAAAGCACCAGAAACCAAATTCTTCCCAGAAGAAGGCGCTCGATGCGCCATGCAGGAAGGCGTAGGCTTCGTAAGGGTCTTGGAAAAAAGCCGGCTCGTGCGGATCGAGCCGCAGGCGACGCGTGGCTGGATCAAAGGCAAGGTAGGGCGGCTTCAATTCGGTCATGCCAGATCATTAGCGCGGCTTGCCTGTCTGGTGCCAGACCGTATGTTGGCCCTCCCGTGAGGCGAGCCGCCGAAGCGGTTGCGGAAGGACGGTTTTCATGAATGTGATCGTGGTCGGTGCGGGCATTGCCGGGCTTTCGACGGCGTGGTCGCTGGCCAAGGCCGGTCACCTCGTCTCGATCGTCGAGCAGGGACCGATCCCCAATCCGCTCGCCGCCTCCGGCGACCATCATCGCATCATCCGCCGCGCCTACCGGGCCGGAACGGGCTACGGCCGGCTGATCACCGAAGCCTATGAAGCCTGGGATGAGATGTGGGCCGATCTCGGTGAAAGCCATCTCGATCCGCGCGGCTTCATCTGTATTTCGCGGGAGCCGGGAGATGAGGCGGAGGAATACCGAGAAGGCATGGAAGCCGGGAACTACCCGTTCGAATTGTTCGAGCCGGATGCCGCGGTCGAACGCTGGCCGTTTCTAGAACCTGGTTCATTCCGCTATGCGTATTTTTCGCCGGACGGCGGCGCGCTGCACTGCCGCAAGATCGCTGCCGGCCTCGCCAGGTGGCTGCGCGCGAACGGCGCCAATGTCTATGAGAACAGCAAGGTGGTCGAGATCGACGCCGAGGCCGGGCATGTCGTGCTGGCGGGCGGCGAAACGATGCAGGCCGACCGGATCGTCGTCGCTGCCGGCGCCTGGGTGCTAAAACTGTTCCCGGAGCTGGATGGCGAGCTGAAAACCTGGCGCACCGCGCTCGCCTATGTCGAACCGCCGGCGGACCTGAAAGCGGTCTGGCAGGCAGCACCGGTCGTCCTCAACATCGGCGGAACTGTCGACGGCTACGCCATCCCGCCGACAGGCGGCGCAGGCATGAAATTCGGCTCGGGCCTGCACAGGGTGCCGACCAGCGATGCAGACTGGAACCGTCAGCCGGTACCGGGCGAGGGTGAGGCGATCCGCAACCTGTTTTCGCCGCCGATTGCCCGTATCGAGGAGTATAAGCTCACCGAAGTGGTCACCTGCGCCTACACCTTCACTGTCGACGAGAAGTTCCTGGCCCACCCGAAAGGCAAATGCCTGGTCGTCTCGGCCTGCTCCGGCCACGGCTACAAGTTCGGCGCGGCAGTCGGCAGAAGGGTTGCGGCCTGCGTCGGCCATGGCGATGTCGACGGCCTGAAGATATGGCTCAGGGCGGAGGGCGCCTGAGCGCCTAGTATCGGCAATGCCTCGGAATATGCACGCGCCGCCAGCTCGACGAGCCCTCCCTGACCACCACGCGGCGAGCCACTGTCTGATAGGACGCCGGAATTTCGATGATGCGCCGCAGCTCCGGCCGCACGAGCACCTCTTCGGCGACGCCCTCGTACTCGGCGGGGAGGACAACGCGCCGCCGGCGTTCCGGCTCAACCACGACGATCTCGGCCACGCGTTCATAGCGCGCCTTGTGCCTGACCTTGCACAGCACCTTGCGGCCATTGATGATGCGCCATTCCCAGGAATAGCCGCCGTCATCGACCCTCACGGACCGGTAGATGGTGCGGGTGATGGCGGGCACGATCTCGTAGCTGACGCGCGCCGGCGCGATCTGCACCACGCGCTCGCGCGTCCCGTAGATCGGCGCTTCATACTGCACCTGCTGGCCGGCTGGGCTGACGAGCACATCCTCGTAGACGGTGTCGTAGACGGCCGGCCGATTGACCTGCTCGTAGCATTCGACCGCGCGTCCGCCGGCAGCCGTTTCGGACGCCATGCCGAGAACGCTGATGCCGGTAAGGGCCAAGGAAGCAACTTTCTTGATCATCGCACTCCCCCTGTTTGAACTGCGTGAAGCGAGTTCAACGTTGAATTGTAGGGTAAGCCGTGGCCGGAAAAAGCGGTTTCACCACTTTTCGTTAAGCGATGGGGTTAAGAAACTGCTAAACAACGGCCAAGCATGAGCGCCCCTTCCCACGGCAGGAGAGGGGCTGCCGGCACGGCGACAGGCGAAACTGGTTTGGAAACCTTGATTCGACTTAACCGGATGGCTAGGAGAGGCGGCCTTGCGCTAGGGTGAGCCGGCATCCTATTTACACAATAACGATCCAGAACCGATTCTGCCCGATTGCAAATCTCCGGCGCCGGAATCCCATCCTCAAAAAGGGATAGTCCATGAAGAACCCCGTCGAAACCTACATGAACCTCGTTCCGATGGTGGTCGAACAGACCAATCGCGGCGAGCGGGCCTACGACATTTTCTCGCGGCTCCTCAAGGAGCGCATCATTTTCATCACCGGCCCGGTCGAGGATGGCATGGCGACGCTGGTCTGCGCGCAGCTGCTGTTCCTCGAGGCGGAGAATCCGAAGAAGGAAATCAACCTCTATATCAACTCGCCCGGCGGCGTCGTCACCTCCGGCATGGCGATCTATGACACGATGCAGTTCATCAAGCCTGCCGTGTCGACGCTCTGCATCGGTCAGGCCGCCTCGATGGGCTCGCTGCTCTTGACGGCGGGCCACAAGGACATGCGCTTCGCCACGCCGAACGCCCGCATCATGGTCCACCAGCCTTCCGGCGGCTTCCAGGGCCAGGCTTCCGACATCGAGCGCCATGCCCAGGACATCATCAAGCTGAAGCGCCGCCTCAACGAGGTTTACGTCAAGCACACCGGCAAGAGCTACGATGAGATTGAAAAAACGCTCGACCGTGACCATTTCATGACTGCCGACGAGGCCAGGGATTTCGGCCTCATCGACAAGGTCATTTCGTCACGTGAGCCGGTCGAAGGTATTGCCTTATAGGCCCGCGGTGGCCCTGCGGTGGCAATGAGTGGCGGGATCACGCGCTTTTGGCGCAGCTTGCGGCATTTCGGCCACAATTGGCTGTTCCCTCGACGGGTGCAATTGCCTACGTTAAGGCTATGTTGATTTTCGACGGCTTAGCTTTGCGTGGGGTTGTTCGAATCATTGCCCCGTTTTCCGATTTGTGTTTCGTACGGAATGCGTTGCGGGAGCCGGGGCACTGGCGGCAGCGGATTCCCGCGATAGATTGAATATGCGCCCTTTCAACCAGACCATCGGCGGGCGGCCATGAAAGGACAGGAAAATGAGCAAGGTCGGCAACAACAGCGGTGATTCCAAGAACACGCTTTATTGCTCGTTTTGCGGCAAAAGCCAGCACGAAGTGCGCAAGCTGATCGCCGGGCCGACGGTGTTCATCTGCGACGAATGCGTCGAACTGTGCATGGACATCATCCGCGAGGAGAACAAGACCTCGATGGTGAAGTCGCGCGAGGGCGTGCCGACCCCGCAGGAAATCCTCAAGGTTCTCGACGACTACGTCATCGGCCAGCCCTACGCCAAGCGCGTGCTGTCGGTGGCCGTCCACAACCACTACAAGCGCCTCGCCCATGCCGGCAAGAACAACGACGTCGAACTGGCGAAGTCTAACATCCTGCTGATCGGCCCGACCGGCTGCGGCAAGACGTTGCTGGCGCAGACGCTGGCCCGCATCATCGACGTCCCCTTCACCATGGCCGACGCGACGACGCTGACCGAGGCCGGCTATGTCGGCGAGGATGTCGAGAACATCATCCTGAAGCTGTTGCAGTCGGCCGACTACAATGTCGAGCGCGCCCAGCGCGGCATCGTCTATATCGACGAGATCGACAAGATCTCGCGCAAGTCGGACAATCCCTCGATCACCCGCGACGTCTCGGGCGAGGGCGTGCAGCAGGCACTTTTGAAGATCATGGAAGGCACTGTCGCCTCCGTGCCGCCGCAGGGCGGCAGGAAGCATCCGCAGCAGGAATTCCTGCAGGTCGACACCGCCAACATCCTGTTCATCTGCGGTGGCGCTTTCGCCGGCCTGGACAAGATCATCTCGGATCGCGGCAGGAAGACCTCGATCGGTTTCGGCGCCATCGTCGCTTCGCCCGAGGATCGCCGCACCGGCGATGTTTTCCGCCTGGTCGAGCCTGAGGATCTCTTGAAGTTCGGCCTCATTCCAGAGTTCGTCGGCCGTCTGCCTGTCCTGGCGACGCTGGAGGACCTCGACGAGCCGGCGCTGATCCAGATCCTGACCGAGCCGAAGAACGCGCTGGTCAAGCAGTATCAGCGGCTGTTCGAGATGGAGAATGTCGACCTGACCTTCCACGAGAACGCGCTCTCGGCGATCGCCAAGCGCGCCATCGAGCGCAAGACCGGCGCGCGCGGCCTGCGTTCGATCATGGAAGCGATCCTGCTCGACACCATGTTCGAGCTGCCGGCGCTGGAAGGCGTGCGCGAAGTGGTTATTTCGGAAGAGGTGGTGTCAGGCAACGCCCGGCCGCTCTACATCTATTCCGAGCAGAAGGAAAAGAAGGGCAACGTCAGCGCCTGACGTGAGCCGGCAATGGATTTTTTTTCCGAAACGGCGCCGCAGGGCGCCGTTTTGCTGTCGCAGACCGCGTACGGCGCCGCGTAATGGCTGCGGATTGGAGGGACGGACCGTGTTGACCCTTGATCTTTACCCCCTGTGCCTCCAACTAATGGCAGAAGGCCGTGGTGCCGAATTCTGTGCTGTAAAACTCCCGTCACAAACGGTGGTAGGCGGAACGATCCCCGGTCGTTAATATGAGATTCGCGGTTGGCCGATTGGCGGCCGCGACATGAAAGGTTGGACAATGGCCAAATTATCCAAGGCTCCCAGCGACGGCGTCTTCGCAGTCCTCCCACTGCGCGACATCGTGGTGTTCCCGCACATGATCGTTCCGCTCTTCGTCGGGCGTGAAAAGTCGATCAAGGCGCTGGAAGAAGTGATGGGTCAGGAAAAGCAGATCCTGCTTGCGACCCAGATGAATGCCGCCGACGACGATCCGGAGCCCGATGCCATCTTTGACATCGGCACGCTCGCCAATGTGCTGCAATTGCTGAAACTGCCGGACGGCACCGTGAAGGTGCTGGTCGAAGGCGCCTCGCGCGCGAAAATCGTCGCGTTCACCGACCGTCCCGACTTCCATGAAGCCCGTGCTGCGGCGCTGGTCGAACCGGAGGAGGAGGAGGTCGAGGTCGAGGCGCTGGCCCGTTCCGTCGTCACCGACTTCGAGAACTACGTCAAGCTGAACAAGAAGATCTCGCCCGAAGTGGTGGGTGCCGCCAGCCAGATCGACGACTATTCCAAGCTCGCCGACACGGTCGCTTCGCATCTTGCCATCAAGATCCCCGAGAAGCAGGAGATGCTCGCCACGCTGTCCGTCAAGGAACGGCTGGAAAAGGCGATGGGCTTCATGGAAGCCGAAATCTCGGTGCTGCAGGTGGAGAAGCGTATCCGCTCGCGCGTCAAGCGCCAGATGGAGAAGACGCAGCGCGAATACTACCTCAACGAGCAGATGAAGGCGATCCAGAAGGAGCTCGGCGAGGGCGAGGACGGCCGCGACGAGGCCGCCGAGATCGAGGCGCGCATCAAGAAGACCAAGCTCTCCAAGGAGGCCCGCGAAAAGGCGGAAGCCGAACTGAAGAAGCTGCGGACGATGTCGCCGATGTCGGCTGAATCGACCGTCGTGCGCAACTATCTCGACTGGCTGCTGTCGATCCCGTGGGGCAGGAACTCCAAGGTCAAGCAGGATCTGGCCTTTGCCCAGAACGTGCTCGATACCGACCATTTCGGCCTCGACAAGGTCAAGGACCGCATCGTCGAATACCTCGCCGTGCAGAGCCGCCAGAAGAAGCTGAAGGGGCCGATCCTGTGCCTCGTCGGACCTCCCGGCGTCGGCAAGACCTCGCTCGGCAAGTCGATCGCCAAGGCGACCGGCCGTGAGTTCATCCGCATGGCGCTGGGCGGCGTGCGCGACGAGGCCGAGATCCGTGGTCACCGCCGCACCTATATCGGCTCGATGCCCGGCAAGGTCATCCAGTCGATGAAGAAGGCGAAGAAATCCAACCCGCTCTTCCTGCTCGACGAGATCGACAAGATGGGCCAGGACTTCCGCGGCGATCCGTCATCGGCTTTGCTCGAGGTGCTCGATCCCGAGCAGAACTCGACATTCATGGACCATTACCTCGAGGTCGAATACGACCTGTCGAGCGTGATGTTCGTGACGACGGCGAACACGCTGAACATCCCTGCGCCCTTGATGGACCGCATGGAGATCATCCGTATCGCGGGTTACACCGAGGACGAGAAGATCGAAATCGCCAAGCGTCACCTGATGCCCAAGGTGATCCGCGACCACGCGTTGCAGCCGAAGGAGTTCTCCGTCGGCGAGGACGCGATCCGCGGCATCATCCAGACCTACACCCGTGAAGCGGGCGTCAGGAGCCTGGAGCGCGAGCTGATGAAGCTCGGGCGCAAGGCGGTGACCGAGATCCTGAAGACGAAGAAGAAGACGATCAACATCACGGCGGACAATCTTGCCGATTATCTTGGTGTTCCGCGCTTCCGCTTCGGCCAGGTCGAGAGCGACGATCAGGTCGGCGTGGTCACCGGGCTCGCCTGGACGGAAGTCGGCGGCGAGCTGTTGACGGTGGAAGGTGTCATGATGCCCGGCAAGGGCCGCATGACCGTGACCGGCAATCTGCGCGACGTTATGAAGGAATCGATTTCGGCGGCGGCGTCCTACGTCCGCTCGCGGGCCATCGATTTCGGCGTCGAGCCGCCGCTGTTCGACAAGCGCGATATCCACGTCCACGTGCCAGAAGGCGCAACGCCCAAGGACGGACCGTCGGCTGGCGTGGCGATGGCGACGGCGATCGTCTCGGTGCTGACCGGAATCCCGGTCAAGGCCGATGTGGCGATGACCGGCGAGATCACGCTGCGCGGCAGGGTGCTGCCGATCGGCGGCCTCAAGGAGAAGCTGCTTGCCGCACTTCGCGGCGGCATCAAGAAGGTGCTGATCCCGGAAGAGAACGCCAAGGATCTGGCGGAGATTCCGGAGAACGTGAAGAGCGGCATGGAGATCATTCCGGTCTCACGGGTTGGCGAAGTGTTGCGCCATGCGCTGGTGCGCATGCCGGAACCGATCCAGTGGGTTGAACCCGTCAATGCGCCGGCCGTGGTCGATGTCGGGGACGAAGCTGGTAAATCGCTGGCGCATTAGCTCTTGCTAAAGTTGCAATGCACAAAGAGAGAGCCGGGCCTTGAGCCCGGCTTTTTCATGTGAAGAACCCCGGATTTCCGGGCTTTTTTCAACTTTCGTGGCGCTTTTCGACTTGGTTGCCGGAGCGCTTCTTTCTAAAGTCCGTTTCCTGCCGGATGAGTCGAGTGTTCCGGTTTTCTCATGGAAGGGAATTTTTATGAACAAGAACGAACTGGTGTCCGCTGTCGCCGATGCCGCGAGTATTTCGAAGGGTGACGCGCAGTCGGCGGTTGATGCGGTGTTTTCCGTCATCACCGGCGAACTGAAAAAGGGCGGCGATGTCCGGCTTGTCGGCTTCGGAAATTTCACCGTGTCACAACGCGCCGCGTCGACCGGCCGCAATCCGCAGACCGGTGCGGAAGTGAAGATCCCGGCGCGCACCGTGCCGAAGTTCTCGGCCGGCAAGGGCCTCAAGGACGCGGTCAACTAAGCGCCTCCTTAAGTCTTTCAGAGAAAAGAAAAGCCGGTATATCCGGTTTTTCTTTGCTGTGCCCGCAGCGTCGTTGGAAAGGCGGCACTATGCCGTCGGCGCATCCGCGCGCATCAAGCCTTCTGTCTTGAGATCGGCCCACAGCGCCGGTGGCAGTTTTGTGTCGAGCAGCGAGCGATTGCTTTCGACTTCGCCCGGCCGCTGGCCGCCGGGGATTACCGAGACGACGGAAGGATGCAGCAGCGGGAACTGCAGCGCCGCCTCGATCAGGCGCACGCCGTGGCGCTTGCAGACGGCCTCGATGCGGGTGACGCGGTCGATGATGTCCTGCGGCGCCTCCGAATAATTGTAGTAGGCGCCGGGCTTCGGCCCGGTTGCCAGGATGCCGGAATTGTAAGGCCCGCCGAGAACGATGCCAATGCCGCGTTGCTGGCATAGCGGCAGGAAAGACTGCAGCGCTTCCTGCTCCAGCAGCGTGTAACGCCCGGCAAGCAGGAACAGATCGAAATCGCCGCGCTCGGCCAGCGTCTGGGCAACCTGCCACTCGTTGATGCCGCCGCCGAACGCCTTGATCACGCCTTGGTCGCGCAATGCCAGCAATCCGTAGTAGCCGGAGCTCATGAATTCCTGGATGCGCTGGTCCGAGGCTTCCTTGCTGCCATGGGTGAAGATGTCGACATCATGCACGAAGAGGATGTCGATGCGGTCGACGCCGAGCCGTTCCAGCGAGGCTTCGAAGGAGCGCATGACGCCGTCATAGCTGTAATCGTAGACCTCGCGGCGCGATGGGGTGTCGAAGAATTTGCCGATGCCGGTGCGCTGTTCCGGCGGGCAGGCGCGCATGATGCGCCCGACTTTGCTGGACAGCACGTAGTCGTCACGCTTCTTCGAACGCAGGAACGGATTGAGCCGCGTTTCGGCAAGGCCCAGCCCATAGAGCGGCGCGGTGTCGTAGTAGCGGCAGCCGACCCGCCAGGCCGCCTCCAGCGTAGCATTGGCATCCTCGTCGGAGACGGCGCGGTAGAGATTGCCGAGCGGCGCAGTGCCGAAGCCGAGCTCGGTGAAGGTGATGCCGCCATTACCGATGCGGTCGAAATGCCGTGTCTTCATATGCTGTCGTTTCCTCATTTGGATTTGCCGTGACACTATCACGGCTGTAGCGCATCAAAAGCACTGCGTGTCGTTGGACACCGATTTTCGCGGTGATAGCATGAGTGAAAACAAGCTGTTCGGGGCAGATGTGACTGAGATATTCAAATGGTTCTCCGGCACCTGCAAGCTGGTGCAAATGTCATGACGGACGCCGGCGAAAACCTGTTTGGGATTGCGCTGAGCGAGCTTGGCACCGTGCTGGAGCGTATCGACGAAAGCCGCATCGACGCCGCTTGCGCCATCCTGGCTGGCGCGAAAAAGATCGTCACCTATGGCTGCGGCCGCGAGGCGATGCAGGTCAAGGGTTTTGCCATGCGGCTCTACCATCTCGGTCTGCCGGTGTCGGTCGTCGGCGACATGACCACGCCGCCGCTGGGCGAGGGCGATGTTTTCCTCGCAAGTTCCGGCCCGGGTGAGACGTCGACGGTGCTGACCTTGATGCAGGTCGCGCGCGAGGCCGGTGCCACAGTCCTGCTGCTCACCGCACAAGCCGACAGCACTGCCGCGAAGCTGGCCGATTTCACACTGCTTATCCCGGCTCAGACCATGGCCGACGACCAGGGCCCTGAAAAGACATCCGTCCTGCCGATGGGCTCGGTTTTCGAAGGCGCGCTGTTCGTCCTCTTCGAAGTGATGGTGCTGAAGCTCAGGGATTTGACCGGCGTCTCGCCGGAAGCGATGCGCGCCCGCCACACCAATATGGAGTAGGTGTCATGCGCTACGAATTGATGCTGCCGCACCAGATCCGCAAGGCGATCGCCGAGAACCGGCCGGTCGTGTTGCCGCTCGGTGTGCTCGAATATCACGGCGAGCACATGGCCGTCGGAATGGACACGCTGGCGGTCGTCAAGAGCCTGGAACTGTTCGAAAAAGAAGCAGAGATCGTCATTCTGCCACCCTTCTATTACGGCGCGGCGAGCTATGCGGTTGCAGCACCGGAGGGCAGTGGTTCGCTGCAGGTCGGTGGCAATGTGCTGGCGCCATTTGCGGAAGAACTGTTCTACAGCCTGCTGCGCATTGGCTTCCGCAACATCCACGCCATCATTCACCACCAGACCGAAAATTTTGCCGCCGGCATGCCGACCGATCTCGCCTTCAAGGCTGCCGGCCGGCAGGCGATCTTCCGCTTCCTGGAGAAAGAACGTGGCGAAGGCTGGTGGGGCTCTCCGGCGATGGCCGACTATTATGCCGAGCACGCCGAGGGCAGCAATTTCT
The DNA here is from genome assembly GCF_040320005.1 of Mesorhizobium sp. M0816. Lineage (NCBI taxonomy): Bacteria > Pseudomonadati > Pseudomonadota > Alphaproteobacteria > Hyphomicrobiales > Phyllobacteriaceae > Mesorhizobium > Mesorhizobium sp. M0816. The sequence continues at coordinate 14,880 of NZ_JAMYOT010000042.1, forward strand.
TCAACTGGGTGCAGGTGCATCCGCTGATGCCGGCTTCAATGCACAGCCGGTACCCGTTCGACCATGCCGGCACCGGCGAGACGTCACTGATGCTGGCGCTGTGCCCGGAAGCGGTCGATGCCGGCCGCTTCGCCGACAACACCGGCTGGTACACGGCAAGTGCGCCCGAAGCCTCGGCGGAATTGGGGCAAAAAGGGGTTGCCATGATCCTCGAGCATTTGCGGGCAACACTTTCGGGTTAGCGCGCTTTTCCCTTCTCCCACAACAAGGGGAGAAGGGAGAGCCGGCGCAGTTATTTCACCGCGCCTGCTGTCATGCCCATGATCAGGTAACGCTCGAGCGCGATGCCGATGACGGCGAGCGGTGTGATGGCGGCGGTGGCAAGCGCTGCCATCGACCACCAGTTGATGCCTTGTGAGCCGGTCTGGCTGGCCACCATGACAGGAATGGTCTTTGCGTCGGTCGAGGTCAAAAGCGCGGCGAAGAAATACTCGTTCCAGCACAGCACCATCGCCAGGATGAAGGCGGCGACCATGCCCGGCAGCGCGATCGGCATGACGATGCGCAAGAAGGCGCCCCAGATCGACAGGCCGTCGACGAGTGCTGCCTCCTCCAGCTCCACCGGAATGGAGTTGAACTGGTCGCGCATGATCCAGATGACGATCGGCAGCACCATCAGCGTGTAGAGCAGGATCAGCCCGACGCGCGTGTCGAGCAGGCCGACCTCCCGGTAAAGCACGAGGAAGGGCAGGGCCAAAACCACCGGCGGCAGGATCAGCTGTGACAGGAAGAAGAAGGAAATATCCTCGTTCCTGAACCAGGCGAACTTGTAACGATAGCGGGTCAGCCCGTAGGCGGCGAGGCTGCCGATGACGATGGCGAGGCTCGACGCACCGACCGAAGTGATGACCGAATTCATGAAGCGCTTGATAAACTCGTCGCGAACCGTCGACGTCCGAAAGATCGAGTCCGGCGACAGACCGAGCGAACGCCAGCCCTTCCAGTCGGGTTTGAAATCGAGAAACGGGATCAGATGGCCCTGGGTGACGTCGACCGCGGTCTTGAACGAAGTGGTTATCGTCCAATAGATCGGGAACAGGCAGATGAAAGCCCAGAAGATGAGCGCGCCATAGATGAAGACGCGGTTGGCGACGAAGCTCGCCGGCGAGCGGATTTCGGAAGCGGCATAGTCGGTGGTCTGAACGCTCATCTTGCCAGCCCGATCAGTTGACGTTGCGCACGAAGCGGCTGGCGAATTTCAGCAGCCAGGTCACGAACACGATGATGATGATCAAATAGGCCATCGCCAGCATCGTGCCGTAGCCGACGTTCGAGCGGTCGCGATATTCGCGGTAGATGAAACTGGACACCGAATCGGTCGCGCCGCCGGGGCCGCCGGAGGTGACGGTGATGATGATATCGGCGAGCTTCAGCTTGAAGATGATGCGCAGGATGACCGCCGTCACCGACACCGGCAGCATCAGCGGGAAGGTGACCTGCCAGAAGGTCTGCCAGGCAGTGGCGCCATCGACACGCGCTGCCTCGAGCACCTCGCGCGACATCGCCTGCAGGCCGGCGAGCAGCATGATCATCATGAACGGGATGAACGTCCACGCGTCGAGCACCATGATCGAGATGCGGGCGGTGATCGGGTTGGAGAAGAAGGCGGGGTTTTCCCAGCCGAGATGCCGCGCTAGTGTCGCGGCCGGCCCGAAGCGGTATTCCATCAGCGACTTGCCGATCATCCACGACACCGCCACCGGCGACAGCATCAGCGGCATGAGAAACACGACGCGGAAGAATTTTCGCGCCCGGATCTGCGCGTTGAGCAGCAGCGCCAGGCCGAAGGCGATGACATATTCGACGAACACCGCCAGCACGTAGAGCACCATGTTGAACAGCGCGTTGCGATAATAGGCGTCGTTCAGCATCTGCCAGAAATTGTCGAGCCCGTTGAACTGCCGTCCGCTGAAGGAACTGAGGTTCCAGTCGGTCAGCGCGATGTAGAAGCCGAACAGCGTCGGGAAGATCACCATGGCAATGGTAAACAGCAGCGCCGGCAGCAGGAACAGCGCGCGCTGGCCGTCTTCGCCGCGCGTCAGTACCTGGCCGATGCCGAGCGCGACACCCCACAGCACATAGGCGTAGACCACCGGCCGCCAGGTTTCGAAGCCGATAGCATCGACATCGCTCCTGTAAAGGATTTGCAGCGCGATCACCGCCAGAAGGCCGAGCGTTGCAGCAGCCATCAGCGCCCAGCCAAGCCGTTTGCGGCTCCGCGGTATCAGGTCGGATGGCACGGCGCCTGCCGGCCATTCACTTGTCGACAAAGTCTGGTCAGCCAGGGTCCGGTCAGCCACGCGTCTTGCCCGTTCACAGGAGGCTCGATGATCCGGCTGAGCCGGTCGAGGCCAAGTCGGTCAAGGGGAGGTCCGGCGGCCGTGCGCCGCCGGACCAGGTTTCACGATCTCAGCCTACATGCCGAGCGAGGCCTTGTAGAGCTTGACCTGGTTGTCGCGGCCGATCTGGTCGGTCAGCTTCTCCCAGGCGGCTGCGATGGCGTCGGCGCCTTCCTGCGCCTTCATCTTGCCGGCAAAGGTGTTGGCCAAAATGTCCTCGGCAGCGCTGTAGTACTGGAAGATGCCGGGGATGCGCGGCTCGATCGCCGCGTTCGGATGGTTGTAGCTGTCGGCTTCCGACTTCAGATACGAGGTGATGAACGCCTCGTCGTAGCCCGCCGCCACCCATTCCGGAATGTTGAAATGCGAGTTGCGATAGGGCTGGAAACCCGACGGATAGGCCGCGCACCAGAGCGACAGGTCCTTGCCGCCTAGATGGGCAGCGGCAGACCATGCCGCCTTCTTCTTCTTTTCGTCGCTGTCGACGCGGGCCATGACATAAACGCCCCAGCCGAGATAGGCGCAGTTCGGCGCATGGTTCGGGCCGCTGGCGAGCTTGTCCCACTGCCCGGTCTTGGAGTTGTAGACATCGTCCGAGCCCGGCAGGATCGAGAAGCCGGTGATGTCGCCGACGACCGAGGAATCGTTCGTCTTGACGTTCGAACCGACGTCGCCCCACCAGGTAACCATCGAACCGGTGCCTGCCAGGAATTGCTGGAAGGCGGTGGTGTTCGGGTCGGCGTTGATCTGGTCGGCAGGTTCGGAGGGCAGGGCATCGATGACGTCCTGGATCGCCCGCACCCATGCCGGATTGTTGACGCGCGGCTTCATCGTGTCGGCATCGAACAGCCAGGCCTTGTCATCGGGATGCTTGGCGTAGGCGCTGGCGCGGCTGCCGAGGAAATAAAAGCCGAAACCGCCCCAGGGCTTGGGCGCATCGAGATAGCCAAAGACATCCTGGCCTTTCACCTGCTTGCCCTTGAGGAACTTCGTCACCGCCTGCACCTGCTGCCAGGTCTTCGGCACGCCCCATTCGCCTTCTCCGCCGCCGTCCTTCCAGGCCTTGGCGAGGTCGGCATCGGCAAACACGTCGGTGCGGTAGTTGAAATTATGTGCGTCGCCGTCAACGGTCACGCGATATTGCTTGCCGTCCCATGTGCCCACCGGCGGCTGCAGATAGGCCACGACATCCTTCATGTCGATCTGGTCCTTGACCCAGTCCGGCATCTCGGAGGTGAGACCCTTGCCGCAGACGTCGCCTTCGAACGGTGCCCCCATTTCGATGATGTCGAAATCGACGGTGCCGGTCGCGATCGACTGCTGCAGGCGGGCGTTGTAGTCAGCCTGCGCCAGGTCGATCCAGTTGATCTTGGCGCCGGTATAGGTCTCCCACGGCTTCAGGAAGCCGCGAAACAGCACATTGTGCAGGTTCTGGTTGTTGAGGCCCATGAAGGTGAGTTCGACACCGGCGAATTCGCCTTCCTTGACATTGGCCTTGGTGGCGCCAAGGCAAAGCTCGCCGACCTGCTGGAAGTCGGCATCGGTCGGCTGACCCTTGCCGACACCCGGGATCTGCAGGATCTGCGCACGCAGGTCGTCGGCGGCCGCAGCCGTGCGCGTCAGCGCACCAAGTCCGGCGCTTGAGGCCGCCGCGAGGGCGGCCATGCTGGCCGCTCCCTTCAGCACGTCGCGGCGGGTGGCCCCGGCGCGGACAAGTTGGTTATAAAGGCTGACTTTCATTTCGTTCCTCCCAGAAGGTCAATTGTGAATTGGTTCAGATGGTGGAGCGCCGATTATGTTCCCCAACGACAGCGACTCCCGTAAATAGCGGCCCGAATTCTCCCTCCCGCGACGCTTGGCATTCAGTGCCGGACAAGCGTACCGGTGCGCCCGGAACAGGGTCATAAGCCGGACATTGTCACTATTCGCACAACGAAGTGCGGTGTCAACGTGAATGGGTTTTTTATCTATAAGAGACTGACTTGCCCTCGCCGTTTGCGTTGTTTAGCTTCACGGCAACTGAAGGGGGAATGATGGCTCAAGTCGCGATCCGCAATGTGGCCAAGGCGTTCGGAACCGTCAAGGTTCTGCACGATGTCAGCGTCGACATCGCCGACGGGCAGTTCGTGGTGCTGGTCGGGCCTTCCGGCTGCGGCAAGTCCACGCTGCTGAGGATGGTGGCCGGGCTGGAAACGGTCTCCGGCGGCACCATCGCCATCGGCGAGCGCGTCGTCAACCATCTGCCGCCGGCCAAGCGCGACATCGCCATGGTGTTCCAGAACTACGCGCTCTATCCGCACAAGACGGTCGAGCAGAACATGGCCTTTGCTCTCAAGCTGCGCAAAACCGACCCGGCGGTGGTTACTGAGCGGGTCAAACGCGCCGCCGACATCCTCGACCTCAATCCCTACCTCAAGCGCTATCCGCGCCAGCTCTCTGGCGGCCAGCGCCAGCGCGTCGCCATGGGCCGCGCCATCGTGCGCAACCCGCAGGTGTTCCTCTTCGACGAGCCGCTCTCCAATCTCGACGCCAAGCTGCGTGTCCAGATGCGCACCGAGATCAAGGAACTGCACCAGCGGCTGAAGACCACCACCATCTACGTCACCCACGACCAGATCGAGGCCATGACCATGGCCGACAAGATCGTGGTGATGCGCGACGGTCGCATCGAACAGGTCGGCGCGCCGCTGGAATTATTCGACCGGCCGGCCAACCTGTTTGTGGCCGGCTTCATCGGCTCGCCCTCGATGAACCTGCTCAAGGGCGTCGTGCGCAAGGGCGACAAGCCCGTCGTCGAGATCGCCGGGACGCCGTTCCCGATTGCGGCGACCAGTGCCGTCGAGGATGGCCGTAATGTCGTCTACGGCGTGCGGCCCGAGCATCTCGAAATCCATCCCGATGGCGTTCCGGCGAAGATTTCGGTGGTCGAGCCGACCGGTTCCGAGACTTTGGTGTTCCTGCGCTTCGGCGAGGGCGAGATGGTGGCGCTGTTCCGTGAGCGCCACGACTTCAAGCCGGGCGACACACTGCACCTGAAACCGCGGCTCGACCAGGTGCATCTCTTCGACGCAGAGACCGGCAAGCGTCTCTGATTTCGCCCCAGCAAACTTCGCGAGGAATACCATGCTCAAAGGAATCAATCCGCTGCTCAATGCCGATGTGCTGCAGGCGCTGCGGGCGATGGGCCACGGTGACGATCTGATTATCGCCGACACCAATTTCCCGTCTGATTCGGTGGCGCGCCAGACCGTGCTTGGCCGGCTGCTGCGCATCGATGCGTCGGCGGCCGACGTGGTCAAGGCGGTACTGTCGCTCTATCCGCTGGACACCTTCGTCGACGACGCGGCCGCGCGCATGGAGATCGTCGGCAAGCCGGACGACATTCCCGCCGTGCAGCAGGAAGTGCAAAAAGAGATCGATGCCGCCGAGGGCAAGGCTTGGCCGATGATCTCGGTCGAACGCTACGCCTTCTACGAACGCGCCAAGAGGGCCTATTGCGTCATCCAGACCGGCGAGCGCCGCTTCTACGGCTGCTTCGCCTTCCGCAAGGGCGTCGTGCCGCCGGATGCGGAGTAGCGAGATGCCGGGCAGACCGATCGTCATACTGGGCGTCTTCGTCGCCGACACCGCCTACCGCGCCGCCCGCCAGCCGCGCATGGGAGAGACGATCCTGGGCACGTCCTTCACACTCGGCCCCGGCGGCAAAGGCTCCAACCAGGCGGTGGCGGCCGGCCGGCTCGGCGCCGACGTCACCTTCCTGACCCGCCTCGGCGTCGATCCGTTCGCCGATATGGCGAGGCAGACCTGGAAAGAGGCGGGCGTGAAAAGCGCCGTCATCGAGACGCCGCAGAGCTATACGGGTGCCGCCTATATCTTCGTCGAGGAGACGAGCGGCAATAACGCCATCATCGTCAGTCCCGGCGCGGCAATGCTGATCTCGGCCGCCGACATCGAGGCAAATGCCGGGCTGATCCGCTCGGCCGGCGTCTTCGTCACCCAGCTCGAACAGCCGATCGAGGCGGCGCTGCCGGCGCTGGGGATCGCGCGCGGGGCAGGGGTGACCACCATCCTCAACCCGGCGCCGGCGGCCAAGCTTCCGGACCGTATCTACACGCTTTGCGACTATGTCACGCCGAACGAGACTGAGGCCGAGGAACTGACCGGCATCAACGTATCCTCCATCGACGATGCCCGCCGTGCCGCCGACAGCCTGCTCGAGAAGGGCGTGGGCGCTGTCATCGTGACGCTTGGCGAAAACGGCGCGCTGCTGCACACGGCCGACCGTTCCGAGCATGTCGCAGCGGTCGCCGCCGGCCCGGTCATCGAGACCACGGGTGCGGGCGACGCCTTCAATGGCGGCCTGGCTGCGGCGCTGTCGAGGGGGATGGAACCCCTGCAGGCGGTGCGCTTCGCTTGCGCCGTCGCCGGCATTTCGGTGACGCGCCCGGGCACCGCGCCGTCCATGCCGACGCTGCAGGAAGTCGAGGCGCTGCTCGCCGAGGGGTGAAGCCCGGCACTGCGGGATGAGACTGTAAGCGGGAGCGAATGGGTTAGACCCGACTCTTGTCCGAGAAGCTATTGTCTTCTGGCTCGACCACAAACAGGCGGGCAGGTCGATGGATGAGGATCAATGCCAGAATTCGAAAGGAATGGACCTAGACTGAGTCACGACAGAAGATGATTTTTGACAAATCAACGTCGACATTTCTCCGACATCAAGGGGACGTGACCCCAAAGGAGAAATGGCGCGAGTGACGGGGCTCGAACCCGCGACCTCCGGCGTGACAGGCCGGCACTCTAACCAACTGAGCTACACCCGCGCATAGACGAGCACGTGTCAGCCGTGTTCGTCGTTGGGGCGGTGGATAAGGGGTAAGCCACCGGGTGTCAAGCGGACCCGGACAGCATAACAGCAAACAGGAGAAGGTTTTTTGACAAGCCGAACTTTGTTGCCGAAACCGGCTCCCGGCCAAGCCACTCGCCGCTCATTTGGCCTTGCGAAGCCGGTCCTAACTGCTTAAAGGTCCGGCCCGGGGCGGGCGATTAGCTCAGTTGGTAGAGCGCTTCGTTTACACCGAAGATGTCGGCGGTTCGAGCCCGTCATCGCCCACCATTTTCCTCGATGTGTTCAGTTTGGGCTACACCGCTCAAGCTGATCGCCCAGGTGAGACGCATCCGACCACTGTGCTACTCGGACTTTGGTCTGATTCGAACTGTCTTTCCGCAGGGACTTAAGTCTGATCTGCTTGCCTCTCATGAGGGAAACGATTGCCGAAAGCTACAACTTGCAGTATCTCAATTGCGTATGGGCATGGGCGGGAGCGAAAATATTCCTGGATGGCTTGTGAGTCATCTTCCGGACGATCCCGTGATCGCAGGAGATCTCGCGGATAAGATATCGAAGGAAGCTGAAAAAAACCGGCTTCCAGGCGAACGGGTTGTGAACACAACCCGTAACGAAGAAGACACCTTCAAGAAAGAACAAGTCGAAGCTTATCCCGACGCCGCGGTTGCAGGAGTCTTTGCCAGCGGTTCATTCCTCGCCCTGTTGGTATTAGCCATTTATCTGCTTTATGTGCTCTCGATTGTGGCCGGGGGAACGGTCGCGGATGTTCCCCTGCCGCCCATATGAACTAGTAGACGCTCCGCCAACACTCGAATTAGCCCCGCACCGTGATGCTGGTGACTTTCGTGTCTGCGGTGGAGCACGCGACGAAGGTTTCGTTCCCGCGGCAAAGGTGTTCACGCGGGGCAACTGGCTGCTACAGAACGGCAGCATTGTACTTCCATAGGCCTCCCGGTTCTTTGCAACTTGGGCGATTGGCTTGTCGCAGATCAGCCTGCAATCGCCGGAGCGTGAGCAATCCGTTTCGCCACATAAACACAACGCTTCGATGAATCAGCGTCCTGCACCACCGCAAATCCAATCGCCTTGTAGAACCTTAGCGCACCATCGTTCTCCGGCATGACTTCGAGGTGGATGCCGGTCGAGCCGCTCGCGGCAAGCCCCTGCTCGAGGAAGGCCATCGCGCGCCTGCCGATGCCTTTCCCGCGCGCTTGCGGCAACACGTCGATATGGCCATGCGACGGATAGGCGGTCAGCGCAGGCGGAACAGCGAAATCGGGATGATGGACCCGATGCCGCGCCCAGTCGCTGCCGCGCCAGCGCGAGCTGTCGGGTCCCGGGTCCGCCACGCGCCGCTGAAGGTCGGGATACCACTCTGATGCCAGGCTGGCATTGAAAGCGCCCGTATCGGCCGCGCCAAGCAGGTAGCCGGCCGCACCTGCGGGACTATCGATAATGAAGGCCAGCTCGGGTTCGAGCACCTGGTAGGGAATAGTGTAGAGGAGGCCGAGCAGTTCCGGGTCGTCCTCGCGGCCGCTGGCGTCCTTGCCGGCATCGCCGGTCTTGAGACAGATCATCGCAAGCGCTGCATGATCGGCGGTGGTCGCCCGGCGCAGGAAGAAACCGCCGCCGAAATCGAGGATCATGGCGGCAGCAGCCGGAAATCCTTGCCCTCGGGCAAAAGCTGCCCGCCGTCGACGATGATGGTCGTGCCCGTGATGTAGCTGGCATCGTCAGAGGCCAGGAACAGGAAGGCATTGGCCACATCGCGAGGGCTGCCGAGACGGCCGAGCGGGATGGCGTCTTCCATGTTCTTGATGAAGGCCGCACCGCGATGCTGCTCTATGCCTTCAGTGAGGATGTTGCCGGGCTCGACGCCGTTGACTGTAATGCCGTAGCCCGAGAATTCGAGCGCAGCCGAACGGATCAGTCCATTGATGCCGGCCTTGGTCGCTGAATAATGGCCGTGGCCGGGGCTGGTGACATGCGGGCCGGTGATCGAGGAGGTGAACAGCATGCGGCCAAAATGCTGTGCCTTCATTGGCACCAGTGCGGCGCGAGCAGCGATGAAGCTGCCGCGCAAGTTTACCGCCATGACCCGGTCCCAATCGTCGGGACTGGTGTTTTCCAGCAATTGCCAGGGATAGATTCCGGCATTCTGCACCATGATGTCGAGCCGGCCGTGACGGTCGAGCGCCAGTGCAACAGCAGCCTCGGCATCAGCCATCTGCGAGATGTCGGCGCGGATGAAGGCGGCGCCGAGTTCGTTCGCGGTCGCTTGCCCCGCCTCGGCCTCGGTGTCGGCCAGGACCAGCTTCGCGCCCTCTTCGGCAAAACGCTGTGCGATGCCCTTGCCGATGCCACGTGCGCTGCCGACGATCAGCGCGACTTTGTCTTCCAGACGGCCGGTCATGCCAGCCTCTGGCGAATGGTCTGCTTGAACGCGTCGAGCAGCACGGCGGCGAGCACCAGCAGGCCGTGGATCACCTGGGTGAAGTTGGCCGGCAGGCCCATCAAATTGATCGCCGTGTTGATGGCCGAGAGCAGCAGCACGCCGGCATAGACGCCGGGCAAGGTGCCGACGCCGCCCTTCAGGCTGACGCCGCCGATGACGACCGCGGCGAAGGCATTGAACAACAGGCCGACGCCGAGATTAGCTGTCGCGCCGGAGGTGCGGATCGCCAGCACCCAGCCGGCAAGGCCGGCAATGGCGCCGGCAAGGACAAAGGCTATGACAAGGTTGCGGTTGACGCGGATGCCGGCGCGGAAGGTCGCCGTCTCGTTGCCGCCGATCATGACCAGGTGCCGGCCGAAGGGCGTCTTGGCCATGATCAGCGAGAACACCACGAAACACGCAATGGCGATCCAGGCTGTCAGCGGCAGGCCACCCAGGCGCTGGATGCCGAACCAGCGGATCGCCGGCGCAAGGTCCTGCGCCGAGCGGCCGCCGGAGATGACCAGCACCAGGCCGCGCACCCAGATGTAAGACGCCAGGGTGATGATGAAGGCGCTCATCTTGACCCTGACCACCAGGTAGCCGTTGAAGGCGCCGATGAGGCCGCCGACCGCAAGCGCGATGAGCAGCGAAACTGGAACCATCAGCCATTGCGGCTGCAACTGGATGCCGAGGCCGATGCCCGATGAGCAGAACAGGATGCCGACCGCCATGGCGCTGAGCGCCGCCACCGATTCGACCGACAGGTCCATATGGCCGGCGATGATGACTAGCGCCAAGCCGATCGACATGACGCCGAGCACGCTCGACGCCTCGATGATGTTGGCAAAAATGCCGAGCTGAAAATAGTTCGGGATGAGGATGGAAAAGACCACCAGCACGAAGACCAGCATGAACCAGACAAGATTGTCGAGGATGAACTCGAGGGTTTGGCGCGTGCGGGGATTCATCTGCGGATCCAGTTGGCGCCGACCCCGAAAAAACCACTCGGTTTTCGGAAAGATCAGGCGCGGTTGAAATTTGCTGCAACGTTCCCGTGCGCGTCCGCTTGAACGCACCGGGCTGCAGGGCTTGGCTCCGGGCCTGTGTGGCCCGGAGCTTCTGGCGAGTTTGCTATTCGACCGGCTTTATGGTTTCGGTCGGCGGCTTCATGTTGCCCCAGAAGGCAGGGTTATCGACATTTTCCTTGGTGATCGCAGCGCCGGGGATCTTGATGTTCGGCCCCCACGCTTCTTTGGTCAGGGTCGATTTCAGGCCAAGCACATCATATTCGCCGGGCTTGATCTCCTGCTTGTTGACCACCTTGTCCATGAACATGGCGACCGCCGCGGCCTGGGCATAGAGCGGCTGCTCGACTTCGACGTTGAGCCAGCCCTTGCGGATCAGGTCGAGGCCGACCGGAGCGCCGTTCGAGCTCATCAGCATGACGTCGCCCGGTTTCTTGCCGGCGGCCTCGAGCGAGGCGACGGCAGCGACCGAAAGATGCGCTGCATGGCTGAAGATCAGGTCGATGTCGGGGTTGGCGAGCAGCTGGTCGTTCACGATGGTCCCGGCTGCATCCGCCGCCCATTGCATGGCCGGCAGCGAGATGATCTTGACGTCCGGGAACGCCTTCATCTTCTCCTCGAAACCCTTCTGGATATCGAGCGTGTAGGGGTCGCCCGGATCGCCGAGCACCTGCAGGATCTTGCCCTTCACCGAGCCGTTTTTCGCGGTCAGGAGCTTTTGCGCCTGGTCGGCGGCGACGTAGCCGATCTCGACGGTTCCGGCCACCGAGGTGAAGTCGGACGGGGTCGAGGTGATCTGGCGGTCGAACTCGACGACCGGGATGCCGGCGGCGCGGGCGGCCTCGATCGACGGTTTCAGCGCATTGAAATCGACGGCGGCAAGAATGATCGCCGACGGCTTCAGCGCGATGACGTCGTTCATCTGCGATTGCTGAGCGTCGGTCTTGTTGTCGGCGTTCAGCGTCTTCATCTCGTAGCCGACCTGCTTCAGGAACAATTCCAGCGCGCTCACCGAGCCGGTCTGGAACTCATCGAGCAATGTCGGCACCATGTAGTAGACGGTGCCCTTGGATTGGGCGAATGCCGGCGTGAGCGTGGCAAAGGCCAGTGCCAGGATACCGAAGACGGAAAGAAGTATTTTCTTCATGTCGTTCGCTCCTCTTGCGCCGGACCCCTCGTTTGTCCCTCAGTTCGTCGGTCCGGCACCGGCGAGCGTCTCTCCGGTGATCATGTTGATCACCGCGTCGGGACTTGTTTTGTTGCGTGCGACGTCGCCCGCCACGACGCCTTGCCGGATCACCACGATCCGATCGGCGACCTGGAAGGCCTGTTGCATGATATGAGTGATTATGACGACGCCGATGCCCTGGCTCGCCACCTGGCGGATCATGTCGAGGCCGCGCCGCGTCTGCTCGACGCCGAGCGCCGCGAACGGCTCGTCGAGAAGCACCAGCTTGCCGCCAAAATGCACGAACCGATTGAGCTCGATGGCCTGCCGCTGGCCTCCGGAAAGATGCTCGACATTGGTGCGAAGCGAGGGAATGCGGGTGCCGGCGCTGGCCAGTGCCTTTTGCACCACCTGCTCCATGGCGCGCTCGTCGAGCACCGGAATGCCGAGAACCTTCCTGCTGATCTCGCGGCCCATGAAGAAATTGGCGACCACGTCGACATTGGTGCAGAGCGACAGGTCCTGGTAGACCGTCTCGATCCCCGCGGCCTTGGCCTCGGCGGGGGATTTGGCGAGGAATTCCTTGCCTTCGAACAGCATGCGGCCGGAGGTCGGCTCGAGGCCGCCGGCAATGATCTTGACCAGCGTCGATTTGCCGGCGCCGTTGTCGCCAAGAAGCGCCACCACTTCGCCCTTGTCGATCGAAAAGCTGATGCCTTTCAGCGCTTCGATGGCGCCGTAATTCTTGGCTACATTGTCGAGCACCAGCAGCGGTTCACTCATGCTGCGATCCCCTTGTTATGCAAGAGATCCCGACCGCGTTCGCGCTCGGCGGTGAAGATCTGGCCGAAGCGCGGCGAAAGCACTCCTGAGACGGCAAGCGCGGCGGCGCCGCGCAACACCGCGTGCTGGCCGCCGCGTGCGACGCTGACGCGGGGCGTCGTGCGGTCGCTTCGCGCCGAGACCGAATTGGGCAGGTGCGCGGCCGCGCCGGCAAGCCTTTCGAGCAGGTCGGTGGACGCCAGCCCGCCGAGGATGATGGTTTCGGGATCGAACAGGTTTTCGATGATGGTGACGGCGTTGCGGAAGATCGGCGCAATCTCGCTCACCCACTCGGCGTCGGCGATGTTGCGGCGCCGCAGCGCCTCGAGCGAGAGATACCGTTCGAGGCAGCCGCGATTGCCGCACGGGCAGGGCTCGCCGCCCGGCACCGCGGGAATGTGGCCGATTTCACCGGCGTTTCCCCAGGCGCCGCGCAATGCCGCCCCGTCATGCACCATGACGCCGCCGAGACCGACGCCGAAATAAAGATAGTAATACTCGGAATATGCCGTTCCGAGGCCGTAGAGGCGCTCGCCGATAGCAGCCGCCGCCATATCGGTTTCGAAAAAGGCCGGCAGTCCGGTCGAGGCGGCCAGCCGCTCGCGCAGCGCCACATCCTTCCAGCCGGTCATGGTGGTCGGCCCGACAAAGCTCATGGACTCCACGCCGAACGGTCCGGGCAGCGCCATGCCAATGCCGAGAACGCGGCCACCGGGCCGCAATGCCGTCAATTCGAGCACCATGGCGCCGATCAGCTCGAAAGCGTGGTCGGGCGTTGCATTTGGGGCTTCGCGGTAGGTGCTCTCGATAACATCGCCGCTTAGGTTGATCAGGGCGGCATTGATGCCCAGCGGGGTGACGTGGATGCCGACGGCATAGCCGCCTTCGGGATTGATGCGCAGCGTTGCCGGTGGCAGGCCGCGCCCCTTGGGCTCTTCGCGCAGCGACAACACGTAACCGTGCTCTTCCAGCTCGCGAACGATGGTAGACACCGTCTGCACGGTGAGTCCGACCCGCCTGGCAATGTCGCCGCGGGCGATCGGTCCGTGAAGGCGGATGGATTCGAGCACGATACGCCGGTTATACGGCCGCCCGAACTCCTGATTGGTCCCGCGCAATGCCATGTCTGGCGCCCTCTCGAGAGAGCAGAGGTTCGCACCGAATATTTATTCAGTCAAATGGAATTCAAAAATAATTCGCCTGTGGCCAAGGTCCTTCTAACGCCGGCGAATTCGCGCCCGCCGGCGGATGGGCCCAACTCTGGCAATTTTCCAGCATGAAGCGCCACCGGTTGGACGGGACGCCAGGCATGACCTTGGCCGGCATTCCGATCAGCGCCCTGAAGCCCATTTCGGAACCGGTTGTGAGCCGGCCAAGGATCGGAGTTCGTTGCGCCTTTCCGTTGCAGGGAGCATACTTCCTCTCGCCGGTCTGCGGGAGGAGATGCGATGCCGAAGCTGACCCTCGACGGGATTGATCTCGGCTATGAGGTGCGGGGCGACGGGCCGCCGGTTCTGTTCGTCCACGGCAGCGTCACGAACGGCATGATGACATGGTCCGCCCAGCAACCGCTTGCGGAGCGCTGGAAGCTGGTTGTGATCGACCGGCCCGGATACGGATCAAGTTCCCCTGCCGAACGCGAGGATTTCGTCGTCGACGCCGGACTGGTCGCCGGATTCCTCGATCGGACGCATGACCTCTGGGACGAAAGCCGCGTCCATCTGGTCGGGCATTCCTATGGCGGCGTCATCTCTCTTCTTGCAGCAGCGATGCGCCCGCGAGCGATCCGTTCGCTCACGGTGATCGAGCCGCCGGCCTTTGACCTTGCGCGCGGGGATGTTGCCGTGAATGAACTCGTGACGCGCCTGAAGACCCACTGGCAAAGCGGACCCCGCGACGATCCCGCGCTTTTCTTGCGCCAGTTCCTCCATCTGGTCGGCTCGGCGATACAATTGCCAGACCCGCTGCCGCTCCCGCTCGCGCAAGGCGCGGCCATGCTCGTCGTCGAACGCGGGCCATGGGAGGCCGAAATTCCGCTTCGGCAACTTGCCGATGCGCCGTTCCCGAAACTGGTGGTATCCGGCGGGCACAGCGCAGCATTCGACGCCGTCTGCGACGTGCTCGAAAACGTGCTTGGTGCCGATCGTGCCGTGATCGCCGGCGCGGGGCACAGCGTTCAGCAGACCGGTGAGCCGTTCAACCGGCGGCTCGGCGCGTTCATGGCTGCTGCTGAGGGCTGAAAGCGATCTATCTTTGATATTGCGTGGCGGGCGGTTGGCCGCGCGCTAGGCTTCACGCCGAATGAATCGCCGGCTCTACAGATACCGCTCGACCTTCTTGCCGACGGTCAAAAACCGCAGCGGATCGATTGCCTCGCCGTTGTGGCGGACCTCGTAATGCAGATGCGGGCCGGTTGAGCGGCCGCTGTTGCCGGTCTTGCCGATGATGTCTCCGGCATCGAGCTTCTGTCCGACGGCGACGTCGATTTCGCTGAGATGCCCGTAACGCGTTACAAAACCGTTGCCGTGGTCGACCTCGATCATGCGGCCGTAGCCGCCGTTCCAGCCGGCCTTGACGACAACGCCGGCTGCCGTGACCTTGGCTGGCATACCGACCGGCGCCCTGAAATCCATGCCGGAATGCAAGGCGGCCGTGCCGAGGATGGGGTCGGTGCGCACGCCGAATGGGCTGGTAACGCTGCGGCCGGGGGCGGGGTTGGCGAGCGGCAGCCGGCGCGCTTCCTTTTTAAGATGATCCAGCGCGTCAAGAGCCTCGTCCAACTCCTTGACCTTGCTGTCGAAGACCAACGAGCTGTCGAGTGGTATCAGCGGGCCGCCAACGTCGCTCTTTTCGAATTCGCTATCGACGGGCAGGCCGGCGGCCTCGAGCGCCTGCGAGATCGCGTCGGCGCTTTTGTAGGCATTGTCGGCAAGTGTAGCGATGCGGGTGAGCTGCTGGCTCTCGATGGCCTTCAGCGAGTTGTTGATCGAAACGAAGAGCTTGTCTGCCCGGTCGGCCGCGCTTTCGCTCGGCAGCGGATCGGCGCGGGTCGACCACAGCGAGAACAGCCTGGTGTCGTCAACGCCCACAGGAGCGGCAAGGCTGGCGACAGTATACGCCGTCGGCTGGATACTCCCGGTCGCGTCGGCATGTTCGTCCGGCTTTGCCGCCGGCACGGGCGGCGTTGCGACCTCGTTTTCGGCTCGTTCGAGGATCGGGCCGAGGCGGCCGTGACGCAGGCTGAGCTGGCTCTGCCGTTCCAGCAGCTCGCTGACCTTGGTTTCCATCAGTTGCTGATCGAGTAGCTGGCGGCTGGTGATGCGGTCGACCTGGCTGCGCAGTGCCGAGATGCGGTCTTCGTAGGCCTGCTGCATGCGCGCCTGCCGCGCCGTCGTGGCACCGATCAGATCGTCGCGCAGCACCAGATAGGAGGTCGCCAGCAGGTAGCCAATGACGATCGCCGCCAGCGCCGAGCCGCAAAATGCCGCAAGCCACGGGCGTATGGTGAAATGCCTTATCTGGTCGCCCCGGGCGATGATGACCGTGTGGGGCTCTTTGCGTCTGCCGAAGACCGCTGACTGACTGGCTACGTTCACGGGACCAAGCTTTCGTTACGACACCAACGACGAGCCTGATTACACATTATTAGGGTTAACAAAGTTTTGCCGGATCGAACGACAGGCAAAGGTCTTCGCGCAAAACGGGTATCGAATTGCAGCGGCCTGGCGCAGCTCTCAAAGGGCGTGAACCGCCTCCAGCACTTCTTCGGCGTGCCCCTTGACGCGGACGTTGCGCCAGATCCTGGCGATGCGTCCGTCCCGGCCAATTAGGAACGTCGCCCGCTCGACGCCCATATAGGTGCGGCCGTAGAGCTTCTTTTCTACCCACAAATGGTAAGCCTCGATCACTTTGCGCTCTTCGTCGGCGACAAGGTCGACGCTCAGATCGTATTTCGCCTTGAATTTGTCGTGTTTCTTGACGCTGTCCGGCGAGAGCCCGATGACGACAGCGCCGGCCTTTTCGAACTCCGGCTTCAACTGCGAAAAGCCGATCGCCTCGTTGGTGCAGCCTGTGGTGTCGTCCTGTGGGTAGAAATAGAGTACGATGGGTTTTCCCAGCAATGCGGCGAGGCTGAGTGAACCGCCGCCGTCGCGCGGAAGATCGAACTGCGGCGCAACATCGCCCACGTCGAGGTCAGCCATATCGATGCCCTTGTTTGAGGTTACGCGCCAGGCTGCATCGATATAATGTCGAGCGGGGATTCGTCCACGATCGAATTCGTTTCAACGGAAGATTGCGTGGATCAGGAGCTACCGCAGCACGAGAAGATCAGGTTCAGGCGTGACGAGATCACCGACCTGGGAACCTTTCCGTCCGCGTGCCGCGTCCCGCCGCTCGGCCAGGCGTCGATCGGTCGCGGCGTCCGTATGATGGCGCGGCTGTTTGCCGGCCTTGTCGCCCTTGTGTTGCTGGCTGCCGCCGGCGTCTATGCGATCGGCGTGTCCGGCTTCGGCTCGGAGCGGCTTCGCGCGGAAGCCGAAACGGCAATCGAGAAATTGGCCGGCTTCGATGTCGACGTTGCCGTCGGGCCGGCACGGCTGACGCTTGACGGGTCGAGCTTCATTGCGCTGCAGGTCAGCGACGTCAGCCTCAAGACCGCCGACGGAAAACCAATGGCCGATGCAGGCCGGGTCCGCTTCGGCATCCGGCTGATCCCGTTGCTTTCGGGCGAGGTACGGCTGACCAGCGCCCGGATTTCCGACGCGCACATCGTCATGGCGGCAATGCCGTCCGGCGGCGACTGGACGGCCGAGCTGCGCAACCAGGACGGCCTCATCGATCCGGAAAAACTTTCCGCCGCCGTCTTCGCCAACCTCAACCGCGCGCTCGACGCGGTGCGCGAGGATTCGATGCGCCAGATCGATCTGCGCAACGTCGAACTGGCACTGCCCGAGACCGGATCCGTCAAGTCGGTCACCATCGCCGAGGCCTCCGTCTCGCAGTCGGGACCGGGAAGCATGGAGTTTTCATCCGACGCGGATGTCGACGGCAGGGCGCTTACCATCGCCGCTTCCGCCACCCGCGATCCGGCGACGCGACGCATCACCACGCTGGACGCCAGCATCCAGGCAGCGGATGCCGACACTGCGGCAGGTGGCAAATTGGGTGCGATCGCCTTGAAGCTGGCGGGGTCGGAAGGGACCGACGACAACGGTTCGCGGCTGACCGCTGCCCTGTCACTGACCGGATCGGTGCTCGATCTCGGTTCGCGCGGCCTGCTTCCGGCCGACATCGATCTCGATGCAACACTCGTCGCCGGGTCGAACAAAATCCAGGTCGACAGTTTGCTGGTGAAAACCGGCCGCTCGACCTTCGATTTCGCCGGTTCGATCGGGCCGAAGCCGGCTACCGGCGCAGCGGGCGAGGAGCCATCCTATCGTTACGACCTGACCAGCGACGGTTCGACCCTGGCGCCTTCCGATTCGCCGGAGCCGGCACTCAGCTTCATTGCCCGTATCGCCGGCGTCTACCAGCCGACGAGCCAAAAGCTGGTCGCCGAGCAGATCGGCGTCCGGTCCGGACCGGGCAGCGAAGTGCTGGGCACGGCTTCGGTTTCATTCGTCGCCAACCAGGCGCCGGGCATATCGGTGGCGCTCAATGTCCACGACATGCCGGTCTCGCACGTCAAGCAATTATGGCCATGGTTTTCGGCGCGCAATGCCAGGCTGTGGGTGCTTAAGAACCTGTTCGGCGGCCGCGTCGTCGATGGCAGCCTGCAGTTCCAGGTCGTGCCCGGACGGCTCGGCAACGGCGTGCCGCTTTCCGCCGATGAAGTGTTCGGCCGATTCCAAGTCGAAGGATCGCGCTTCGACACGGCCGGCCGCATTCCGCCGATCCGCGATGCCGTTGGCGTCGTCGGCTTCCACGGCAATGACGTCGACGTCGCGCTGTCGTCGGGCAGCGTCTATATGCCGAGCGGCCGCACGGTGGCGGCGAGCAACGGCACGCTCACCGTCAAGGCGGCGAACCATCCGCCGGTGATCGGCGCGCTCGACATCGATGTCGCCGGCGAGGCGCCGGCAATCGCCGAGCTGGCATCCTTTGACCCGATCAACGCCATGCGCCATGTTGGCCTGCTGCCGGACGACCTGTCCGGCACGGTGACCGGCCACGTCAAGGCCGATATTCCCCTGCAGTCCGGTGTCGACTCTTCCAAACTCGATTGGCTGGTGGCGCTCGACTACAAGGACCTGTCGCTGGGCAAGCCGTTCGAGGGCCAGACGGTCAGCCATGCCGATGGCTCGATCACCGTCGCGCCCGACCGGGCGGTGATCTCGGCGAAGGCGCTGCTCAACGGCATTCCGGCCGAGCTCGACCTGATCGAGCCGCTCAGGGATGGCGGCCCGCCGCGCAGTCGTAAAGTGGCGCTGGTGCTCGACGACAAGACGCGCGCCACCGCCATGCCTGGCCTGTCGACGCTGCTTTCCGGAACCATCAAGGTGGCGATCGACAAGAGTGGCACCGGCAACCAGAACGTGTCGGCCGACCTGACCAATGCCAGGCTGGGCATTCCCTGGGCCGGCTGGAGCAAGGGCCCCGGCATTCCCGCCAAGGTCGTCTTCGCCATGGCGAAGACCGGCGACACCACGACGTTGTCCAATTTCGAACTCGACGGCAAGAGCTTCTCCATCGACGGCAGCGCCGTGCTGGTCAACGGCGCCTTGTCCTCGGCCCGGTTCAGCAAGGTCACGTTGAACAGGGGCGACGACGTCGCCGTCTCGGTGAAGCGGTCGGGCAAGGCCTATGCGGTCGAGGTCAGCGGCAGCGCGCTGGACGCACGCTCGCTGATCAAGCAATTCACGTCCGACGTCGACACCGCCACCAAGACCACTGGCGTCGATGCGATCTCGGTCAGCGCCGACGTCAGTTCCCTGACCGGCTTCCACGACGAGGTGCTGTCGAATTTGAAGCTCGACTACAGCGCCGCCGGCTCCCGGGTGAACGGGCTCAAGGTGAGCGCCACGGCAAGTTCGGGAGCCGCCATCACCATCAGCAACACGACCGGCGGCGGCCTGCGCACGCTCAACATGAAGTCGGCCGACGCCGGCGCCATACTGCGCTTCCTCAATATCTACGAGCATATGGAAGGCGGCTCGATAACGCTGGCGCTGACCGGGGCCGGCGACGGGCCGATGAAAGGCCAGGTCGACGCCAAGAACTTCTTTATCGTCAATGAGCCGAAGCTCGCCTCGATCGTGTCGACGACGCCGGCCGGCGACAACCGCAGCCTCAACGAAGCGGTCAAAGGCAATCTCGACACGTCGAGGGTGAAGTTCGAGCGCGGTTTCAGCGAAATCGACAAGGGCAGCGGCTATCTGAAGCTGCGCAACGGCGTGCTGCGCGGCTCGCGCATCGGCACCACCTTCCAGGGCACGCTCTACGACCAGAACAACAATATGGACATGACCGGCACGTTCATGCCGGCCTACGGCGTAAACCGCATCTTCGGCGAACTGCCGCTGATCGGCGCACTGCTCGGCAACGGCCGCGACCGCGGCCTGATCGGCGTCACCTACAGGCTCAAGGGCAACGCCAACAAGCCGAACCTGGAGGTCAATCCGCTATCGGTGATAGCGCCCGGGATTTTCCGGTCGATCTTCGAGTATCGCTGAGGTCAAAACCCAATTACCTCGAGCGACCGAGTTTTGATCTTAAGCGGCCGCTCGTCCGCCCCGCGAATTCACGCCCATGATCCAAAGGCGACTGACGTCCGCCCGGGCCTAAATGGCCGCTTTGCGCCTAATGTCGGCCGTTAAAGTTAGTTGTGCCACCGCCTTACAGCGGACATCACCGGCGACCGCGCTTGAGGGCGTAGTTGCGCCAGGAGCGGTCATTCGATGTTCTGCCGTTGAACGGCTTCATTCGCCAGTTTAGCGGAAATTGGGCGACAGCATGGTTGCCTCAACAGGGAAGTTCGAAACCCTCTTGGTCCGCGAATCCCGCTGATTGCACGCTGCGGTGCGATATTCTGCAAGATAGCCACCCAACCAACGCCGATAGCCGCATTGCTCTCGACAAGAGCACTCCTGCCGCACACCACCTAGCTGGCAGACACTTGGCTGATCCCGGCATCGACCCAGGCACGCGTCTGCTCAAGCACTTCATCCGAGAGCGCGGGATCGTCGATCGCCCGGGCGAGGATTACTGCCCCCACCATCGCTGCCCAGCTTCCGATCGCCGCGCGGCGTCTGTCTGCCGGATCCAACTCCGGGAGCGCCTTGCCGATACGGTCGATCTGCGATCGTAGGCCTTCCGTCATGGCCGAGCGTGCAGCCTGGGTCTGATGGCGGATGGCTGCGGCAAGGCCCGCCGTCGGGCAACCGCCGGCGCAGTTGTCGCGATGCCGGGGCGAAAGATAGGAACCTACATAAGCGCGAAGATCGCCCCCTCCGCCTGAGTCCGCGGCGAGGACGTGGGCAAGGGTCTGCGCGATCAGGTCGTCCTTCGAACTGAAATGGCCATAGAAGCCGCCATGGGTGAGCCCGGCGGCCTTCATCACTTCCGCCACGCTGACCGCGTCGAACCCCTTCTCGCGAAACAGCCGGCTGGCCGCATCCAATATCCGGTGACGGTTCTCCGCCATCTGCTCTCGACTGACCTTCATTTCAAAATTCTCCGTCGGCCCCGTTGACATTTACATGATGCCCATCATATTTAGCCGCAATCATGATGATCGTCATGAATATAGGTTCCATCAGAGAAAAGAGCAATGCCATGACCACCATTCCATCAGTCCTCATCACCGGCGCCTCCACGGGCATCGGAGCTTCCTATGCCGAACGGTTCGCCCGCCGCGGACACGACCTCGTGCTGGTTGCCCGTGACGTGGCACGAATGGAGGCACTGGGAGCCCGGCTCCGTCAGGAAACTGGCGTTGCGATCGACATCGTCCAGGCTGATCTTACGCAGCCTGCCGAGCTTGCAACGGTAGAGACGAGGCTGCGCGATGACGCCCGCATCGGGATTCTCGTCAACAATGCCGGAACAGCCATCGGCGGAAGCTTCATCGAGCAGAGTACCAATGACGTCGCCCGGCTCGTTGCGCTCAACACGACCGCGCTTCTGCGACTTGCCAGCGCCATCGCCCCGCGACTTGCGAAGGCGGGTGCAGGGGCGATCGTCAACATCGGTTCCGTGGTCGGGCTGGCGCCGGAGTTCGGCATGACGGTCTACGGCGCAACCAAAGCCTTCGTGCTGTTTCTGTCGCAGGGGCTCAGCCTCGAGCTTGAGCCGAAGGGCGTCTACGTCCAAGCCGTGCTGCCCGCCACGACGCGAACCGAGATCTGGGGCCACGTCGGCGCCGACATCAACACGCTCTCCAACGTGATGGAGGTGGACGATCTGGTTGACGCGGCGCTGGTCGGCTTCGACCGCCGCGAACCGGTGACCATCCCGCCACTCCCCGATGCCGGTCAGTGGGACGCGCTTCAGGCCGCGCGCCAGGCCATGCTTCCGAACTATCGGAACGAACATCCCGCCGAGCGGTACCGCAAGGTCGCCTGAGCACCAACGAATCCATTTGATAACGACCTCGTCGCGGCGGGGACAAACAAGGTGACCTATGACCAACAAAGCACTTTTTGAGCCTTATTCTCTCGGCTCGCTGACGCTCTCCAATCGTATCGTCATGGCGCCCCTCACGCGCAATCGCGCTGGCCCGGGCTTCGTTCCGGGTGATCTTGCCGCCGAGTATTACGGCCAGCGGGCCTCCGCCGGCCTGCTGATCTCCGAGGCCACGCAGATCTCGCGGCAGGGACAAGGTTACCAGGACACGCCCGGCATCTATTCTCAGGCTCAGATCGACGGCTGGCGAAAGGTCACGACCGCGGTGCACGCCAAGGACGCGCGGATTTTCCTGCAGCTCTGGCACGTCGGCCGCGTCTCGCACGTCGATCTGCAGGAGAACGGCGCCGCGCCCGTCGCGCCCTCGGCAATCCGGGCCGCGACCAAGACGTTCGTGAACAACGGCTTTGTCGAGGTTTCGGAGCCCCGCGCGCTGGCGCTCGACGAGCTTGCGGGGATCGTCAACGATTTCCGGCAAGCAGCGGCGAACGCCATTGAGGCCGGCTTCGATGGCGTCGAGATTCATGGCGCCAACGGCTATCTGCTGGACCAGTTCGCCAAGGACGGTGCCAATGTCCGCACGGATGCTTATGGCGGATCGGTCGAGAACCGCGCCCGGCTGATGCTGGAGGTTGCGACTGCGGTGGTCGAGGAGATCGGCGCAGAGCGCACCGGCATTCGGATTTCGCCCGTCTCGCCCGCCAACGGCGTCTCGAGCAGCGCCCCCCAGGCGCAGTTCGACTATATCGTCGATCAACTCGATGCTTTGGGCATCGTCTATATCCATGTCGTCGAGGGCGCCACGGGCGGATCGCGCGATGTCGCGCCGTTCGACTTCGGATCGCTCCGCCGGCGCTTCAACAATACCTATATCGCCAATAACGGCTATGACCTCGAACTCGCGGCGTCGCGGCTCGCCGAGGGCAAGGCGGACCTCTTCGCCTTCGGGCGCCCGTTCATCGCCAATCCCGACCTTGTGGAACGGCTGAAGACGCGCACGCCGCTGACGGAGTTCAACTCGGCGACGCTCTATGGCGGCGGCTCCGCTGGCTATACCGACTATCCCGCGATCGCCGCCTCAAGCCGCCCATGAGCTATCGGAGGGCGGCGCCTGCGAGGCAGCCATCCCACGTGACAGCAGCGCCTCAGGGCATCTCTCTGGCGCTCCGCTCGAACTGGTGTCCAAACCCAGGGATTCAGGAGGGCCATGGAGGGCTATAGCATAGACGTTAGCTGCTCTGGTCCGCCCAGGACCAGCCAGGCGAGATTCGTAGCACGTCGTACGTTCGCTTTACAGGCGCAAGCGGACCCGTTCACCGTGATTTCGACTGTCGTGAATGGGTCAGATCGCGTCGATGCATGGGGGCGCCTGAACGTCCGCTTCTCACATTCCAAGCCGCCAAGCCGCAAGTCCGCTTCCGGCCCCGAACAAGACGTTCATCGAAGCGCCGCAGAACGTCCGCTATTTGCGCTACCTGCTCGTTCCGATCGATGAGACGAATGGCATCTCGGCCATTCTCGGGAGCTAGCTGATTAACCTCGGCGGTGATTCCGAACCGAAGGTCAGCGCCGCAAGATGAAACCGGTTTCGGAAAAGATCTAACAGGAAGTGCCGGGCCCTGGTCAGACCGGCCGCACCAGAACGTGCTTCTTCTTGCCGAGCGACAGTTTCGCGACGTTTTCCGGGCCAAGGTCCTGCAGCGTCACCATCCTGCGATCGTCGGAAACTGGCTGGTCGTTGAGGCGCACGGCGCCGCCCTGGATATGCCGCCGTGCCTCGCCGTTGGACCCAGCCAGCCCGGCGGTGACGAACAGCGACAATATGCCGACGCCGGCTTCAAGATCGGCCCTGCCCACCTCGACGGTTGGCAGTGTTTCGGCGAGCGCCCCTTCTTCGAACGTCTTACGCGCCGTTTCGCTGGCCTCTTCCGCCGCCTCGCGGCCATGCAGCATGGCGGTGATTTCGGTGGCGAGGATCTTCTTGGCTTCGTTGATCTCCGAGCCGCCGAGCCGTTCGAGGCGTGCGACCTCGGCGAGCGGCAAGGTCGTGTAGAGCTTCAGGAAACGGCCGACATCGGCATCCTCGGTGTTGCGCCAGTATTGCCAGAACTCGTAGGGGCTCAACATCTCCGCATCGAGCCAGACCGCGCCCGAGGCCGACTTGCCCATCTTGGCGCCGGACGAGGTGGTGAGCAGCGGCGTCGTCAGCGCATAGAGCTGCGCGCCTTCCATGCGATGGCCGAGATCGATGCCGTTGACGATGTTGCCCCACTGGTCGGAGCCGCCCATCTGCAGCCGGCAGCCGAGGCGCTTGTAGAGCTCGACGAAGTCGTAGGCCTGCAGGATCATGTAGTTGAATTCGAGGAACGACAGCGACTGCTCGCGCTCCAGCCGGAGCTTGACCGAATCGAAGGCCAGCATGCGGTTGACCGAAAAATGCCGGCCGACATCGCGCAGGAAATTGACGTAGTTGATGTCCATCAGCCAGTCGGCATTGTTGATCATGACGGCGTCGTTGGGGCCGCCGCCAAATTTGAGGTAGGGCGTGAAGTTGCGGCGGATGCCGGCGAGATTGTTCTCGATGTCCTGCGGCGTCAAAAGCTTGCGCGCCTCGTCCTTGAACGACGGATCGCCGATCATCGAGGTGCCGCCGCCCATCAGCGCGATCGGCCGGTGGCCGGTCTGCTGCAGCCAGTAAAGCATCATGATCTGGATCAGCGACCCGGCATGCAGGCTCCTGGCGGTGGCGTCGAAGCCGATATAGGCGCTCACCGTTTCCGTGGCGAAAAGCTGGTCGAGGCCGGCATCGTCCGAGGTCTGGTGGATGAAACCGCGCTCGCTCATCGTGCGCAGGAAATCGGATTTGAAGGCGGACATTTTCTTTCCCGAAAAGCTTCCGGCCGAACGCGGCTCGGCTATGGATGAAGGCGGGCGTTTAGCACTCAAGCGCGATCAGCAAAAGTGGAATCCGGTTTTGCGTCCGATCGCGCTTCGGATGGGTTTGCGCGATCAGCAAAAGTGGAATCCCGTTTTGCGACACCCTCTTGCCTTCTCCCCTTGTGAGACCTTTGCACAGAAGCCGATTGGTGATTCTGTGATGATGGTCGAAGCAGGGAGATTCGGGATGGCGGATCGTGTTCTGGGTCAGTTGAGTCTGGCGGACG
>NZ_JAMYOT010000043.1:0-37159 GCF_040320005.1 Mesorhizobium sp. M0816
GCCAATCTCACCGCAACGGGCGATCAGCTGCACAACCCCGACCAGCTCCGCCGATCGCCCGTTGCTCAACCCGCGCCATACGGCGTACAACCCGCCGAGGCTCTAATTGCCGCTGGATGAAAATTCGGTGGCAGGTCACTTTCATGGATCTCGTGACCTGAGACCCTGAAGCTCCTCCAGTTTTTGGTAGAGTCCGTCCCGATCAAGGAGACGGGCGGATGAAGCGTTCACGGTTCACGGAAGAACAAGTCATCGCGATTTTGAAGGAGCAGGAGGCGGGAATGAAGGTCGCCGATGTCTGCCGCAAGCATGGGATCTCAGAAGCGACCTTCTACAAATACAAGGCCAAGTAAGGCGGGATGGACGTCTCTGACGCCAAGCGGCTGAAGGCTCTGGAAGATGAGAACGCCAAGCTGAAGAAGTTGCTCGCCGACCAGATGCTCGAAGCCTCGGCATTGCGCGAGCTTTTGTCAAAAAAATGGTAGGGCCGCCGCCAAGCGCGAAGCCGTCGCGCATCTGCAGGCCGTCATGGGCCTATCGGAGCGTCGGGCCTGTTCCTTCCGTCTGTGCCGATCGCAAGATGATCCGCTACCAGTCTCGCCGACCTCGAGAGACGGAGCTGCGTGACCTCGCGAACGAGCGCCGATGCTTCTGCTGCCGGTGGCTGTTCATCCTGCTCAGGCGCTAGGGCGAGGCATCTGGGGGTCTCGCGAGGAAGGTCTGACGGCGCGTGCCTGGCTTGCCGCGCTGGGCGATGTTCCGTCAGCTCGCGCCGATCCTGGTCGAGGCAAAGCCGAATGCGCGCTGGTCGCTGGATTTCGTCCATGACCAGTTCGCCGCGGCCGGCGGTTCCGTGTGCTCAACATCGTCGACGACGTCGCCGGGACGAGGGCTTGGCAAGGTCGTGTGTAGTTGTGAATGCTTCCGCAAACCACGCTTCCTAGATTGACCTGTCAGTTCTGGATCTGATGGCACGGTGTGCGGCCTTCGCGCTGACCACGGACAGAAGCATGATCCTGATGATGAGATATCGTTCAGAGGGGACTTGACGATCGAAGGCCCATTACACAAGCATTACAGTTGCGGCCTTCATCGGTCGGGCACTCTATCTGCCGAAAGCCTGGACTGATCCGAACCGTATGGCCAGGGCCCACGTGCCGGACAGCGTCGCCTTTGCGACCAAGCAAGCTGGCCTGGGCATTTCGGTCGTCGCAAGGAAGGCGGATACCAGCCGCCAGACGATGATGAGGTGAGCAAACAATTTCCAAACGTGACTCAGCTCGTTCCGATGGGCGTATCGCTGCTCTCTATGGAGCGATATCTTCCATGCACTTGCCGGTGCGGATGGACCACCGGCCCAGCTTCTCATCGATTCCTCGGCCGTGCGGGCGCATCGTTGCGCGGCCGGGGGGTAAAGGGGGGAGCACAATCAGGCCATCGGCCAATCACGCGGCGGACGCACCACGAAGATCCATGCCCTGACCGACGGCCTGTGGCGGCCCGTCGCCTTTATGCTCACCGGCGGCCAGGTCGCGGACTGCAAGGCGGGCGAGGTGCTTCTCGGACAGATGCCAGAAACCGGTCCCGTCAATGCCGACAAGGGCTACGATAGCAACGCCATCCGCCGCCAGATCAGTGAACGGGGAGCCTTCGCCAACATCCCGCCCAAGGCCAATCGCATCTGGAAAAATTGCTTCTCACCTTTCCTCGACCGGAACGCAATCGAGCGCATGTTCTGCCGCCTCACGGATTTCCGCCGGATCGCAACGAGATACTTTGACCTTGCCCCTCTGATCTAATCCGGTTTGAAGTTCGTTCTGGCCCATCGAGAGGACCAGGACATGAAACGTAGCCGCTTCTCTGAAGAGCAGATCATCGGAATTTTGAAGGAACATGAGGCCGGGGTATCGGTTGCCGATCTGTGCCGCAAGCACGGGGTCAGCGACGCCTCGATTTACAACTGGAAGGCCCGCTTCGGCGGGATGGATGTCTGCGAGGCTCGGCGACTGAAGGCTCTGGAGGACGAGAACACGCGGCTGAAGCGGCTTCTGGCCGACGCCATGCTCGACAATGCCGCGTTGAAGGATCTTGTGGGAAAGAAATGGTGACGCCCGCGGCCAAGCGGAAAGCTGTCGCTCGCCTGAAGGAAGGCTTCGGGATGAGCGAACGGCGGGCGTGTAAAGCCATCGGCTGTTGCCGCATGACGGTTCGCTACGAGACCAGCAGGCCGGACGACCGCGAGCTTCGCGAGCGGATGAAGGCGATCGCGCAGGAGCGTCGCCGGTTCGGCTACCGGCGTCTTCTCGTGATGCTGAGGCGGGAGGGCCTGGTCGTGAACCACAAGAGGCTGTTCCGGCTCTATCGGGAGGAGAAGCTCGCCGTTCGCCGCCGTGGCGGCCGCAAACGGGCGATCGGGACCAGGGCGCCGATGGTGGTGCCGCTGAGGCCCGACGAGCGCTGGTCGCTCGACTTCGTATCGGATCAGCTCACAGACGGGCGCCGCTTCCGCATCCTGGCCGTCGTCGACGACTGCACGAGAGAGTGCCTGGCACTCATCGTTGATACGTCTCTCTCGGGCATGCGGGTTGCCCGCGAATTGGACCGGCTCATCACCGAGCGCGGCCGGCCGAGAATGATCGTCAGCGACAATGGCAGCGAGTTCACCTCGAACGCCATCCTCTCCTGGGCGGATCAGAACCGCGTCGAATTACATTGCGCCCGGCAAGCCGATGCAGACGGATGTTGTAGAATAGCCCGTTCTTCTCATTCGGCGGCTTTTTCCACAGCCTTCTGCCTTTCCGGCCTCGTTCGCCATCGGGAAGTCGCTGCTGCATAGGCAGCTTCCGCCTTCTCGACGCGGGATCGTTCTTCGGCGCGCTTGGCCGGGATGTTGTAGTCGAAGGCGGTGCCGCGTCTGGCATGGCTGGTCGGAAGGCCGGCGCGCAGCTCGACCGATCTGAACTTGCGGGCGAGCAAGGCCGGCCGGGCCCAGATGTAGCCGGTATCCTTGCTCAGCATGTGCCAGATGATCATTGCAAGCTTGCGTGCAGTGGCGACGGCCGCATGTGCTTCCCGCGGCGCGAGGCGATCCGCTTGTGGAAGGCGCGAAGAGGTCCTGGCGATCGCACAGCCGCCCATGCCGCCTCGACCAGCATCCTCCGCGCATGGCCGCGGCCCTGCTTCGTGATGCGCCCGTGATAGGCTGGCCCCTCACCGGACTGCCGCACGCTGGGATTCAGGCCAAGATAGGCAACGAGCTTCTGTGGATCGCTGAAGCGCCGTATGTCGCCGATTGCCGCGGCAACGCTCGCAGCCACGGTGACGTCGAGGCCGGGCAACGTCATCAGGCGGCGGATTGTCGGATCCTGAAGGGCATGTACGGCGATATCCGCCTCGACCACCGTCAACGCCTCGTTGATCTGGTTAATCAAGCCGAGGTGGCGCTCGATGGCGGCGCGCTCATCCGCAGGCAATATTTGCCTCGTCAGCCATTTGCGCCCGCTGATCCCGACGAGGTTCCCATGCGGACACGGCGGGATCAGGTGGGCGTGGAGGATTGACTGGATCAGGTTCTTCAGCCGCGAACGCTGGCGAACCAGCTGTGTCCGCCTGGTGACCTGTCTTCGGAGGGCAAGGGTCCCCGGATCCGGAACCCAGACCTCCGGCAGAAAGCCCGAGGCGTAGAGCTTCGCAAGGACAGTGGCGTCGATCGTGTCAGTCTTCACCTTCGCGTGCGCGATCATGTGCACCTGCTTGGGATTGGCGATCACGATCCGATCGACGTAGGGCGACAGCACTTCAGCGACGGCAGCAGCATTGCCCGTGGCCTCGATCACCACATGATCATCGTGGGTGAGTTCCTTCCTGGCGAACCCCTCGAGCTTGTTGCGCAGCATTTGAACGCGGCCGAGCTTGACGACCTTGCCATCAAGCAACGACACGACCTCGGCGGCTACGCGGTGTATGTCCATGCCGATAATACGCACGGTTCCCTCCATCGTTGGTCACGAACAGGGAGCGAGCGGGCAACACGACAAATACGGATCCGCGCTCGCAGCGCATCCGGGCGAGTCGTAGGGGCGGCCAGATAATGTGCTCGAACTCGCAGTTCATCTGCATACGACGGCCTGCCCGCACTTGCGTGCTCCCGGTGCCCCGTGGCCCGGATGCGCCAAGCTTAACGAACCTGACGTACCGAACAAACGATGGCACCAAGAACATCATGCCGGATAATGGCTTCATCGAGAGCTTCAACGGCCGACTGCGCGATGAACTGCTCAACGAGACGCTGTTTACTTCGCTGGCTCAGGCACGCGTCGCCATCGCCCTGTGGCGCGCCGACTACAACACCGCCCGGCCGCATTCCCAAATCGCCTGGCAGACACCGGCCGAGTTCGCCACCACCTTCAATCTGCGACGGTCGCTCGCGCTGCGCGATGCCAAAGGCTCCGCGCCAGCGCCCGCCGCTTCACCCGCCCAGCAGGGCACAACCCACGCCGGAAACGAACTCAAAACTGGATAGAAACTGGGGGCAACGTCACGGCCATTCTGGTTACTTGGTCTCGATAACTAATTTGGCGCTGGAATAATGATGGACCTTCTTCTGGAACATCGGAGAGCGTAGCTGAATTCAAACCCAACACGCTCCTTAGAATGGCTTGTGAATAGCCAGGTTCAGCTAAACTAAGTCTAGCGTTCGTAAGAGGTCAGTTTGTCATTTCGCCCGACAAATTTGAAACGCGCAACGCTGTGCCGGCCGTCGACACTGACGGGCACCTCGCCCTCAATGGTCGCGCGACGAACGACGCGGCGCTGGTCGCCGTAATCCTTGGTCGCACAATGCATCGTGGCTCGGTTGTCCCAGATAGCAACATCACCCTGCCTCCACTTCCAGCGCACGGTGTTTTCCTGGGCGGTGATATGAGACTCAAATAGATCGAGTAGCCTCTGGCCGTTATGTTTTGGGACGCCAACGAAACCTGCTACATACGAGCCGAGCACCAGGGTACGCTCGCCGGTCTCGGGGTGGACGCGTACGACAGGGTGCTCGGTCTCGATCCTCGGTCCGATAAGGGCTGTAGCAGAAGGCCTCTTATAGGCTCCGGGAAAGCTGTGAACAGCCCAGAGGTCGTCGGCTAGCCGTTGCAGCGGCAGAGGCAAATCGAGATATGCGGCCGCAGTGTTTGACCACATCGTGTCGCCGCCGATAGGTGGGATCAAAACGCCTCGCAGTACTGCAATCTTCGGGTACGCATCCATGCAGGACCAATCGATATGCCAAACGTCAGCCTGAATATCTCTGACTGCGGAATCCATATCGAAGATGGGCGTCGTTCCCTCGGGGTATATCGAAAGCTTCCCGAAGCGAAGAGCAAAGCGCTCCTGCTCGGCGTCGTCGAGATGACTTTGGTCACGGAAGAAGATGACCTTATGCTCAAGTACCAGACGATTTATCGCAGCGATTGTCTGATCCGGTAGATCAGCCGACAACCTGATGTTCGCAATTTCAGCACCAATGCGCGGTGTGCATTTTGCAACATCGGTATGTGGAATGACACTGTCGTTTAAATGCATTTTATTCATCGTGATCTTCTCCATGTTAAATAAAAATGCTGCTTTCTTCTGTCCGCTAGTGGATATTGGTACTATGACTCCCATATGCATCTCACCTCCCATTTCTAGTAGGTTGATCGTACCCGAGTGCGATCGGAGCGACGGTCTAGAGCGCCGGACGTTCAGATTGATGTGTTTCGGCGTGCTATTTTGGTCTGACGCACTCTCGACGAAGTTCGGGATCATACGGCACCGATTAGCCTGGCTTGTAGGAGGTCGAGCTTTCCGCGTCCATACATCTGCCATTCACAAGCTTGAGCTTGGTGATCTGTCCCTCTGTTTGACCGTTGGACATGGTTCGGTGATCGCGGCGCGGACGGCGGCATGGTCGCGAATGATGCCCTTGACGAAGGACGCGATGAGGCTTTTGCCGGCGTCGGCGATCAACGGCTCGAGATCATCGGCAAGCTTCTTGCGGATCATGGAATGGAAAACCGGCGATCAGGTTGCGTGCTTGCACCAGCAGGGGCACCCCCGCCTCGATGGCGGCGATCATGACCGTGTCGGCTTTGCTCAGATGATAACGGGCCGTCGTCATCAGCCGGTCCGATATCCATTGCCCATCCAGGAACGGCAACCATGCCTCGAGCGAACTCTCTTGGACCCGGAAAAATATAGGTTCGCTGGCCACGGATCACTCGCGTATGAATTTGCGACTGTGACCGGTGCGGCGCACGATCTCCTTGATGGGGATGCCTTCGCCGGCAACTTTCATGATTGCCGCGTTTGTCTTTCCGCCGCAGATAGCTTCGAATTGCAGCTTCTACACGTAGGTGAGCAAGTCGGGATCGATCGTCGTAGCGCCGATCGCAGTTCGGATTATCCGCACGACTTGCGAACGGCGTCGAGGAAAGCCGCGCTCGCATTCTCCAAGAGATGCCAGCGGTCGGCGACCTGAGCCGCATTCGGTAATGCCTTGGCGGTGGCTTCGCCGTAACCGCCGCGGTCGCGCGAGACGGTTTCGATCTCAGGGTGATCGGCAAGCCAAGCCTCGACGGTGGCAAGCTCACGGTCCGGCAACAACGTCCCAATCCGCCGTCGCTCCAGATCGCAGACGATCGTGCCGTAGCGATGGTTACGGCGATAGGCCCAGGCGTCGATGCCGACAATCTTGAAAGGTCTGTTCGTAAACAGGCCCGTCGCCGCACCACCCGCAGCAATGTGTCATTGCTGACCGGAACCATCAGCCGCTTTGCGAAACTAGCCGTTGGCCGGCCGCCGAGCGCCAGTAAGATGATGAACGATACACTCCAATCGCGAGGTCCGGCGCGATCGATCGGTGACAACACTGTCGTCAAAGCGCTCGGCGAAGATTCTTCGACGGCACAATGTTGCATCGCAGACGAAGCGCCGCGCGACAAGGCGGAGCTCTACCTTCGCTCCACTACAGGGAAGATCGGACACGCGTCGAACATAGCGGCTGTGGACCCGGCTCGACACTCTGCGGCAAAGAGGGCAAGGCCGCGCCAGCGTCCCTGACCGCGCGGTAATGACGATCACTCCTTCGTTCTCAGCGATGGCCTCGACAACCAATCCCGCCGGGATCAAGGACCACAAACGCAAATTTCTCACTATGGTGCTGATTCCCGTCAGAAAACAGCACCACGCCGCCATGCAAAATCGTCAAATGTGAGTCAGACCCAACATTGGACGCCAGATCTGGAGTGGGCCTCTCGGGCCGGACAGAGTCAGGCCGCTGATTTGACCGTTTGCCGGGTGTGTCGATCCTCGAAATGCAATGGACTGAGATAGCCGAGTGCTGAGTGAAGCCGTCGGCGGTTGTAGACCTCCTCGAGGAAATGCGGAAGGTGTTCGATGACATCGGCGAACGTCTCGAAGGCATCGGATAGACGGCCTCGACTTTGAGCGTCTTCATGAAGCTTTCCGCCTGCGTTGTCGTAGGGACTGCCGCGCCGGCCCATGAACCGACCAGGCCGTGGGCGGCAAGGTGATCGGGATAGGCTGTCGCGGCATATTGGGCGGATTCAAGCGGTCGTCGCAACACTCTGAAGTTGGAGGTTGCGATGAGCATTCGAAAGCGGCGATCGGCACGGTCGGGACGAGCGCCATTACCTTCACCAGGGCGGCCGCCTGTGGCGGGGCGCGATGGACAGATTGGATACTGGAGGGCGATCGCCGCGGGGCTGAGCAGCGAAGATGCTGCGCTCGAAGCCGGAGTGTCGCAGCCTGTAGGAACCAGATGGTTCCGAAAGGCGGGCGGTATGCCACCAGCGATGTTCAGATCTTCGGCGAAGCCGCTCTCCGGGCGGTACCTGTCCTTGGTGGAGCGCGAGGAGATCGCACTTCTCAGGGTGCAGGGCCATTCCATGCAGGATATTGGGCGCCGGCTCGGTCGGTCCGCCTCGACAATCTCCCGTGAACTGCGGCGCAACGCGGCCACCCGCAGCGGCGGGTTGGAATATCGCGCGACGACTGCCCAGTGGCATGCGGATGGATCGGCCCGTCGTCCCAAGCCGACCAAGCTTGCGTTCAACGCAAGCTTGCGCACTTATGTGGAGGAGAGACTTGCTGGCGTTGTCGTGTCCCCGAGCGGCGCTCCCGTTCATGGTCCCACCGTTCCGTGGAAGGGCCGCCGACATGGCCCGCGAAAGGATCGGCGATGGGCCAGGGCCTGGAGTCCGGAGCAGATTGCCCGACGCTTGCCGATCGACTTCCCGGACGACAAGACGATGCGCATCAGCCACGAAGCCCTCTATCAGGCCCTCTTCGTTCAGGGCCGCGGAGTGCTGCGCCGGGAGCTGACGGCCTGCTTGCGAACAGGACGTGTATTACGGGTCCCCAGGGCGCGCGTACGTAGGCGAGGCAAGGGCTTTGTCTCACCGGAGATCATGATCAGTCAGCGTCCCGCCGAAGCGGCCGATCGCGCGGTGCCGGGTCACTGGGAGGGAGACCTCATCCTTGGTCTTGGCAGCTCGGCTATCGGCACGCTGGTCGAGCGCACGACGCGCTTCACGATGCTACTGCATCTTCCCCGGCTCGCAGGGCATGGCGAAGCTCCGCGCATGAAGAACGGGCCTGCGCTCGCGGGACATGGAGCTGAGGCCGTGCGTGACGCGATTACGCGCACCATCATCACCTTGCCCGAAGAGCTACGCCGTTCGCTGACCTGGGATCAGGGAGCCGAAATGGCCCAGCACGATCGTCTCACGATCGATGCGGGTGTCCAGGTCTACTTCTGCGATCCGCAAAGCCCCTGGCAGCGCGGCACCAACGAGAACACCAATGGGCTGCTGCGTCAGTACTTCCCGAAAGGCACCGACCTGAGCATCCATAGCGCCGACGAGATCGCCGCCGTGGCAGCGGCCCTCAATGCCCGGCCGAGAAAGACCCTGGGTTGGAAAACACCGGCAGAGGCGCTTGACGAGTTGCTGCCATGAGTGAACACAATCGGTGTTGCGACGACCGCTTGAATCCGCCTTGTGACCCGCGATCAGAATGATGCACGCAGCCGGGTGGCGGTTTGCGTCCTTCGACTGCGGCGGTCAAAGCCGCCAGCGTCAGCCGTGCGTCGATCGAGCGGCTGATGGCGTATCCGCACCCGCCGCGACCAGGCATCCAGGACAACGGCAACATAGGCAAAGCCGCCAACGACGGTGACGTATGTGATGTCCGCTACCCAGAGCTGATCGGGTCCATCGGAGATGATGTCCCGGGCGAGATTCGGGAAGATCGGCTGGTGGTCACCGTGAATCGACGGCGCATTCTCGGCTGAAGGTCATGCTCGCGCATCAGGCGGCGGATCTTTTGTGATTGACGATCATGCCTTTGTGCCGAAGAGCGGCACGGACACGACGCCAGCCATAGGCTTGAACTCGTCGCAGATGCCTGCGATCGCTTCGACGATTGCGGTGTCGTCTGCCGCGCTGCGCGGCTGGTCATAGAAGGTCGTGCGCGAGAGTCCCATCAGCCGGCATCCTTCGGCGACGGAGAGACCATAGGACAGTGGTCGCGGATGTAGGCTCGTTTCTCTGCCGCGGTCGTGCATGCAGAGCCCCTTTAAAAACTCCAGTTCCAGAGCCTGCTTGCCGACTAGCCGTTCGAGCGCGGCAATGCGCGCCTCATAAGCTTGGAGGAGATCGGCCGCTGCGACATCCTCATCGAGAGCGCCCGCCTGAAACTTCTCGACCCATATCCGGATCAGATTGCGTGAGATGTCGTGGCGCTTCGACAGGGCATGCAGGGTCTCGCCGCCGAAATACTCCTGCGAAACCTGCCGCTTGAACTCGATGCTGTGGGTTCGGTGCTTTGCCGTGGGCCTTCATCCTCTGAAAGCCCGGCTGCCCGGTCAATTACCGAAAGGCATCCTGTCCGGCCCGAGGGCCCACTCCAATCAGGGGTCAAAGTTCGGCGCCGATGACACTCGGGTCGCCGAAGCCACTGGCGTCGATGCAAACGACCTTCAGTTGGAGCGATCGCACCCGCCAGTGCTGCTGCGCGGCAAAGGGCGCACAGACCGCGTCATCCCCATTGGATCTGACGAGAGCACTGACGGCTCTCATGGACGAACAGGGAATCGCTTGCCATGAGCCGCAGCTGATATTTGTCGGCGCCCGCAACGAGCGCCTGAAGCGCTTCGGAGCAACCCATACGTGCGGCGTGCGGCCGCCCAGGCCGTGACCATCAGCCCGGCCTTGGCCGACAAGCCCATATCGTCGCCACATCTTCCGGCACTCCCTGGCCATGAGCTCCTCCAGTCCGGTGTGGACCTTTTGACGATCCAAGCCTGGCTCGGGCACGCACAGGTCGCCACGACACATCGCTATGCCACTGCGGATGTCGAGATGCATAAAGGACTCGATAAGGCCGGCGTCGCGGGCGATCTCGACGTACGGTTCCGACCAAACGATGCCGTTCTGCAGCTGCTGAACTGCATCTGATTATTATGTGGCGGAGGATTCCAAAGTTGGCAGGCCTAGCGGGCGTGTGCCCAGCTCCGCCACATAATCTCGCCCGTCACATAAGAACGGATCGGCGCCCATCGTGTCGCGCACCCATGCGCCAGCCCCTCTGCACGTTTGCGGGCCACAATGACCAGGATCTCGCGTCGTTCAGCGGCGCCGCTAACAGCCGCGCCACTCGCCACGGCGTGCTCCGCCGGTTTTACGAGCATATCGCCGTCTATGACGTCCGAACCGAGACCTTGGAGCGCAGAGCTTTCCCCAGATGAGCGATTCCGCCTTCTTAGAAGCAGTTGGCTATCGCCCCGCCACCTAACGGGGCGATGACGCACTGGAGAGGTTTAGTCGCCTTTCGGCAGAGACCTCGTCGAAATAGACACCGCATTTTTTGAATCTCCGCTACTTTACCTGATTGGCACCCTCGACAGTTCCCAGCCTCGATCGCGTGGACGGCATGGTCGATGCAGTGTTTACATCGGCGCATTTGGCTTCGAGATGAATTGAAGGCCTTTCTTCTTTGATACGCCGAGGAGCCTAGGCACCGCAAATGCCGCCCGTGTTGCCGCTACGGCCCAGAGTCCAGCCCGGCCCGATGTCGCGACATTGAGCCTAGCCGGATCGCCCAGCCGGAAGACTCAAACGCCGATGTTGCGTGCGATGCTGTCGGCAGCCATGCGCTTACGCCACTCAAGGGGCCCGGAATTGTGAATGGAGTTTCCCTCAACATCGACAGCCATGATGACCGGCATGTCCTGCACCTCGAATTCATAGATGGCTTCCAATGCCCAGGTCTTTAAAGGCAACGATCCGCGCCGCCTTGATGGGCTTGGAAATCAGGTACGCAGCGCCACCACTGCCAATTCCGGCGAAGCCGCCCCTTTGTTCCGATATGATTGCGCCCCCGGATTCCGAGATGATCTCGCCCCCTGGGGCTAGGGCTCTGCTGGCGTTGATTGTTGTCATTTTGTATGCGTCAGGTGTCAAGCTTTTTGCGGCTGTTTTCGCCGCAGGCTTTCGCCCGTCAGATCGATGCCATGAGCGTTGTGAACGAGGCGATCCAGGATGGCGTCGGCATAAGTCGGATCCCCAAGCAACGCAGGATACCCCTGTTGTTGATCGGTTGGTGTCTCATGTCACGGTAGTTGACCGTCGACATGCGCTCTGTGGACAGCGCTTTGAGGTGGCATCACTTCGGTCGGGGCGCGGACCTACCTTTATTGTCATCCGCCTTCCGGATGGACGATCGCGCAATATCCGCCGGTCAGTGACGGACTTGTCGCCTGCCAGCGATGATGATCGTGAACATCGTAGCGCAGCGAGAAGGTTAATATCCGTTCGGACTTTGCTTCCTTTAGTGTATTATGCGCGAATCACCTTTAGTAACTCAATGGCGAGTTGCGATGGTTGCTCATGCTGTGGCGCATCGGATTGCGGTGTCTCTACCGGAGACCAGTGTTCCACTGGTAAGGATCAAGCCAGATACGCCCAGCCTTTGGAACAATCTCCCACCGGTATCTCAGCACCAAGTCGCGCAGATGCTCGCGACTCTGATCCGCCGGATGCCGCCGAACGCGCCAGCGGCGAGGGAGCGGTTTGATGTTGGCTATTCCGAGCAGTCCTGACGAGCGGCTCACGGCCGTCCGACGTTCAAAGTTCGCTTACGTGTATGTGCGCCAATCCTCAATAAACCAGGTGCGCCACCACCAGGAAAGCACCGAACTTCAGTACAGTTTGGTGGACCGCGCCGTCAGATTGGGCTGGCCGCCGGATCGTGTCGTCGTCATCGACGAGGATCTTGGAAAATCAGGAAACGGCCAAGTCGAGCGCGGCGGCTTCCAACGGCTCATCGCCGAGATCGGGCTCGGCAACGCGGGTCTGGTGGTCAGCCTCGATGCATCTCGATTGGCGCGCAACAACCGGGACTGGCATCAACTCCTCGAGTTGTGCTCATTGTTCGGCGTTGTCATCGCCGATGGTGAACGTCTATACGACCCCTGCGCTTATCACGACCGGCTGCTGTTAGGGCTCTCGGGGATCATGAGCGAAGCGGAGTTGCACCAGATCCGCATCCGCCTGCATCAAGGGGAGCGGCAGAAGGCTGCGCGAGGCGAGCTTCGCATACCGCTGCCAGGTGGCTTGACCTACAACCGCTCCGGCCAGATCGTGTTCAACCCTGATGAAGAGGTTCAGGCTCGGCTGCGTCTGATCTTCGACAAATTTAGAGAGCTTCAGACCGCGCGACGCGTTATGCGTTACCTGCGCACGCATGACCTGCGCGTACCGGTGCGGCCGCTTCGCGGGCCGTCGCCCCACGAGTTGGTGTGGCGAGACGCCACCATCGCCCATGTCCATCATATTTTGCACAACCCGGCCTATGCCGGCGCATATGTCTACGGCCGGCGCCGAATAAATGCGGTCCGCCAAGGTCCAGGTTCGCACCGCGCAACCTCGAAGGTGGCCATTGACGACTGGGAGATTTGCATCAGAGACGCACACCCTGGTTATATTAACTGGGAGGAGTTCATGGCCAATCAGAGACGCCTCGCCGACAACACCAATCGATACGAGGCCGGCCACCGCGGCGCGGCGCGCAAGGGCATTGCTTTGCTGCAGGGCTTGGCGGTCTGCGGCCAATGCGGACGGCGCATGACCGTGCGCTACAGCGGCCCCGACAGTGCATGCCCCGTTTACTGCTGCCTGGCGGACCGCAACCAGACCGGCAGCTCTCTCTGTCAGGAGGTTCGGGCGCCCGCAGTCGATGAGTTGGTCGCCCAAACCCTCCTGAAGGCGTTGGAACCTGACCAAATCGCCATCGCCATCGCTGCGCTCGACGAGATTGCGGAGGAAACACGAAGCCTCGAGAAACAATGGGCGCTACGGCGGGAACGCTCGCGCTATGACGCCCAGCGGGCTCGGCGACAATACGACGCCGTGGAACCGGAAAATCGTCTCGTGGCCAGAACCCTGGAAAAGGCA
Source organism: Mesorhizobium sp. M0816 (assembly GCF_040320005.1). Taxonomy (NCBI): domain Bacteria; kingdom Pseudomonadati; phylum Pseudomonadota; class Alphaproteobacteria; order Hyphomicrobiales; family Phyllobacteriaceae; genus Mesorhizobium; species Mesorhizobium sp. M0816. Next base: position 13,509 of record NZ_JAMYOT010000043.1, read on the forward strand.
TGGGAAGACAAGCTGCGGGTGGTCGATGAGATCGAGCAGGAATATCGCCGGTGGAGCGACCGAGAACCCTTGGTCTTACAGGCGGCGGATCACGCAGCGCTTCAGGAACTCGCCGAGAATTTGCCGGCCATCTGGCACTCGGAAACCACCCAGCCAGAAGACCGCAAACGTATCCTGCGCTTCATCATGCAGGAGGTGGTTCTCGACCAGAAAAAGATACGCGGCCAGGTCGTCATCAGGATTCTCTGGCAGACCGGCGCAACCAGTGAACATCAAATCCAACGCCGAGTTCAATCTTACGATCGAGACTATGGCGAACTCGAGCTTGTGCGTGAGCGGATCACGCAACTCAATGCTGCGGGCGATATGGACAGGCAAATCGCCAAAATATTGAATGACGAGGGCGTCCGCTCGGCGCGAGGCAAGCTGTTCAGCTATGAAAACATTTGGCTCTTACGCCACCGTTGGGGAATCCCCACAGCCAAGATCAACGGCGTCGCAGCCAATCCGCCGCGCTGGCCTGATGGAACCTACTCTGTACAGGGCGCAGCCGCCGCAATCGGCGTGACGGCTCAAACCATCTTCGACTACCTCGCCCAGGGCCTTGTCCACGGTCGGCAAAGCACGAAAGGCCAGCCTTGGCAGATCAGCCTTTCCAGCGACCAGATCGATCAACTTCAACGCCGACTGCAACGGACCAGGCGATCAAGGAAAGGTGCATCATGAAGCATTCGCGTTTCCGATGACGTCATGCCATGCTGACACGGGCAGTTGGCTGGTGATGGTTGGTGGAGCGGCGGCCGTAGCGATCCGCGAGGATTTCGAAGAGATCGTGCCGGGTCTGATCGTCGAGTGGTTCAAGGCCCGAATCATCAAGGATCATCAATTGGACGCGGGCGAGCGTGCGTTGCAGGCGTGCGTAGCGACCATCGCCTCTTGCGAGCGCCAGGTTGGCGAACAGGCGTGGGACACGCTGATAGTACGGACCGGTCGTCCCGGCAGGCCTTATGCCCGAGCGCGCAGGCCAATCAACTCTTGCCGACCCCTGATGGGCCGCAGATGGCCAGATTGTCGTGGGCATCGATCCAGTCGCCCGCGATGAGCTTGAGGAACAAGGCTCGATCGAGGCCGCGATCGCCACGATAGTTCACATCCCATGGGCGGCCTGATGGCGCAGCTTGGCAAAGCGCAGGCGGGCGCCGAGTTTGCGATCGTAGCGGCAGCTCCATTCCCGGTCGAGCAACAGCGTCAGCCATTCGCGCATGCGATAGCTGTTCGGCCTCGGCATTGGCGGCCAGTTCATTGAACGCCTTGGCCATTCCGGTCAGGCCCATGGCGTTGAGCCGGTCGAGGGTGGGATGTGCAAGCATGTCATTCTCCTTCAGTGGTAATAGCGGGAACCGCGGATATTGGGGTGGTCATGGGCTCGCGAGCCGTCGCCTGGCGCGACGATGCCCGGTCGAGGTGATTGTCGAGGATTGAGCGGACTGAGCCATAGGTCCGGGCGTTGATCTCCAGCGCCCGGCCGCAGGCGGCGTTGACGCGCTCGCGGCCGAAGCCCTTGACGAGCCGGATGACGCCAAGACAGGCGCGGAAGCCTTGTTCGGGATGCGGCCGATCCGCCAGTATCTTCTGGCACAGCAAGGCCGCATCGGGGCCGATCGCGGAAGCTTCCCGGGGTGATCCTCTCGATCGTCCAGTCGGCAAAACGGCGGTGCGATGAAGTCATGTGATCCGACACGGTCGTGTGCCGTCCATTGCCGCTGGAGCGCAGATGGGCGGCGATCCTCTCGCCCTTGCGGAACAGCTCGATGATGGTCGCCGTGATGCGCGCCTCGACCTGCTCCCGCGCAAAGCGGTATGGCACCGAGTAATAGTGCCGGTCGATCTCGACATGGTAGTCGAGGCCGGCGCGCCCGAATGTGCCATTCAGCAAGACCTAACGTTCAGCCGGCAGCGGCTTGAGTGCGGGCCGGTCGATCTCGTCGAACAGTTGTCGCGGCGTGCAGCCGACACGGCGTAGCACGCGGCGATCGTTCAGATCGGCAAGCAACTCGCCGATCGCCGCGTTGACCTCGGCCAGGCTGTAAAAGACACGATGGCGCAGGCGGCCGAGAAGCCAGCGCTCGAACAATCCGCACCGCCGCCTCGACCTTGGCTTTGTCGCGTGGCCGCCGGGCCGGGTCGGCAGCACCGAACTGCCATAATGCTCGGCCATGCCGGCATAGGTGCGGTTTACCTGCGGGTCGTAGCGGCAGGCCTTGATGATGTGTCGGCCGAATTGAGAAACTGACCCCCCCTATTGCCTCACCGAGGAATGTTACCGAACGCGATAGGGCCGACGTGGGCCCTTTCTCCATCCGTCGCGGCGGAGGGAGATAGCGGCCAGCTCTTCATCCAACCGCCATCGAGGATGATCAGCCCAGCCATTTCCATGCGCCAGACCTTCACAAGCCGTTGCACCATTCTCAGGTTATTTTCCTTGAAGCGCGAGGGGTCGATCTTTGTCAGGCGTTGCAACACACTTGCTGCCGAGAGCGCCGGCTCTTCCTCGAGCCATCCCTTGATCTGCGCCTCGAACGGCTCGTACATGCTGGGTCTCTTCGGATAGGGTTTGGTCCGCCGATACGGCCGCCGATGCGTTGGTCGGGTCTCGCCACTCTTCCAGGCCGTCTTCAGATTCGCGGCGAAGCGCTGGAGATCGATAACGGCCGGCTCCTCAATCTTCGTATTCAGGCCACGACGATCGACCCGCCGCCCAAGCTCCTCCTGCGCGGCGCGGATGCCAGCAAACAGCAGCACGGGATCGGCGGTTTCCATCATCGCCTGGAGCCGCTGCTTGTCGGCCTCGGCCACACCCGGATGTGCAAGGACACGGGCCGCAGGCGGAACTGGCGGATGATAGCGCTTGATCACACGAGCGCCGATCCGCATCTTCTCCTGAAGCTTGAATGACGGTTGGAACAGATTGCCGTAAAGCCGCACGACAGCATAAAGTTTACCAAGCGCGGCCGTCGCCTCCGCGCCGACAAACCGACCATACCCCACCAGGCGACGCACGATGGCGCCATTCTTCTGCTCCACATGCGCCTGGTCATTCTTTCGATAGGCGCGCGAGCACGTCACTTCCAGTTCCTCACTGCGGCACCAGGAGACGACGAACTCGTTCATGAAGGCGCTGTCGTTGTCGAAATCTACGCCGAGCAGGGGGAAGGGAAAGAACGAGCGGGCCTGCTTGATCGCCACAATCACATTGCCGCTGTCGCGCGTGCGGACCGGAACGCATTCAGTCCACCCCGTGGCAATATCGGTCAACACCATCGTCTGCACAAAGCTGCCGGACGAAGATGTGCCGGAATGCGCCACGAAATCGACCTCGACGTAACCGGGCGGCGGATCATTCCAGTCCCCGAAGGTGCGCACCGGCACCGATCGGCGAACCGCCGAACTCATTCCTGCTCGCCGGCGCTGGCCGCCGCGAGCCACAACACGTACCTCCGCCAAAAGCCGATCTATCGTCGCCGGGCTCATTGTCAGCAGCTTGCCGCGGAGCGCGGCATCGAGCTCCAGCCGGCCATGCCGTTCAAGCGCTGGCAGCAAGACAGGTATCAACGGCCGCAGCCGTTTGGAACACAGCCGCTCCGATGCCTCCCACAACACCACGAGCGCTTCGCGAACATCGCCGCCATAGCGAAGGCTGTGCCTCTTGTTGCCAGGTATCTTCGACGCGCGTTGACGGAGCACTCGGATCGCATGCTTGCGATGATAACCGGTCACCGCGACGAACTCATCGAGGATGAGGCGCTTATCGCTTCGGCTCCCCGATCGATACCGCTCGACAATTGCTTCCACCAATTCCGACCGTGTCGCCATGCTGATCCGCCTTGCCATCCATCCTCCGAATCGGGATGACAACACCTGACCATCCCATTCGGAACAGCGACACTATTGGTAACATTTTGCTTGAGGCAATGCGGGGTCAAATCCTCACTTCGCTTGACATGATGGCGACCTTGGCATTGTCGGGAACCAACAGAGCCGGCGCGCCGCCGAACGCTTCCAGTGCATTGACATGACACCCCTGCCAGTCCGGAAGTGTCTCACTCTAGCGCGCTTCCGCATAGGATAGGCACTCGAAGCGCCCAACACGGCCACGAACAGATGCGCCTGGCGCGTCTTGCCCCTCAGCCGGTCGACGATCACCGTCACCGTATCGCCGGCACAATCGACGAAGAGCTTTTCGCCGGCGGCATGGTTCTGCCGCATCGTTACTGGCAGGTTGGATGCCCAACCTCTGTAAAGATCACAAAAGCGGCTATAGCGGTAACCATCGGGGTGGCGAGCGATGTATTCGTCCCACAGGATCTGCAACGTCACATGCTTGCGCTCGCGATGCACGCAAGCCCCAGTCCGGCTCCACGCTGCGACGGTGCCCTGTCTTCGTCCCGTTTGCCTTATAGAGCGCAGCCTCCAGAACCGCATCGGTGATCTCATCGCCAAGCGGCCAAACCAGCCCGGCAGCCTCCGCCCGGCGAAGCGTTTCGCGCACAGTCGAGGGCGCAGCCCCGGCGCTGTACGAGATCACCTTGTGGCCAAGGCCCTCTTCAAATCGATATCTCAAAATCTCGCGGACACGACGCATCGCCAATCTCTCCGCAGGCATTTCATTCCTTCTCCTGGACAACCCAAAAGAAGGAACATTTCACCAGCAGAGCACCACGCCCATATACCCCTCCAAGGGGGCGGCATCATTTCGGAATCAGGGGGCGGTTATTCTCGGAACAAAGGGGCGAGATCATTTCGGAACCGGGGGCGACATCCCTCCGAATTTGCACCACCCACTGCGATGAGATAGGGCGTTCTGTGTCTGACAATCGACTCGATGGCCACTGGAGCCCTCTCCGCTTTGCCGACCATCGCGTATAGCCCGGTTTCGGCGAGGATCTTGTCAGTAAAACCGTGCATGCGGCTGGAGGTTGTCGGGCCAGCCGGTCCGACGACCTCATCCCTCACCCCGCGGACGTGCCCGACGTAGTAGATGACGCGTCCCCGCAGATCGACCGCAAGCGGCTTGCCGGCATCGATCAGATCGACCATTCGCTGGTGGGCGGCGTCACGGCCCGTCAGCATCTTCCGGATAGAAGAAGAGTCTCCCCGCAGCGCCACGATGCTGTCTCTCCCCTCGTCAGTCCATCCAAGTTGACTCGGCGCACGCCGGTTGTTCGCAAGTCCTTGGGACCGATCTGGGGCATTGGGAAAGGTCGGGCGGTTGGAGTTGTACTGGTTCTTTACCGTCCAATGTGAACGTTACGTGACGATTGGCGGCGCATTGGGGGATCAGTGCCACGGGCTTGGACGCCACGTGGGTTGGATAGGTTGCAACCTTGACATCAACGACTGTCGTAAGACCACCGAGGCCCCGGGCGCCGATGCCCAGCGCGTTAATGCGTTCATAAAGCTCAACCCACAGTGCCTCCTCCGCACTTGACGGCCCCTTCGCGATCAGTTCCGACATGTCGATGGGGTCGTTCATGGCCTCCTTGGCCAGCAGCATCGTCCTTTCAGCGCTGCCACCGATGCCGACTGAGATCAGCCCGGGCGGGCACCATCCGCTGCTCAGGATCGAAACAGTCTCGACCACCCAGTCGGCAGCGGACGCGCTGGGGTTAAGGGTAGTGAAACGCCCCTTGTTCTCCGACCCGCCCCCTTTTTGCGGCAATGGTGATCTCAACTGGTTGCCGGGCACGAGGTCGACGTGGACCGCCGGCGTGTTGTCGCGGGTGGTTGACCCGCCCGGCGAGCGGATCGGCATCGATCGATGCCCGAAGGGGGTTGTCCGGGTCGAGATATGCCCGACGGACGCCCTCATTCACGAGGTCAGCGAAACTGGCCGTTGACTGGATGCGGACGGACATACCAACCTTTGCGAAGACCACGACAAGCCCGGTATCCTGGCAGATCGGCCGGCGTCCAAATGCCGCCATCCGCGAGTTCAAAAGGATCTGACCGATGGCGTTCTTCGCCGCCGGGCTCTGTTCGCGCGCGTACGCCTGCGACAGATAACGGATATAGTCGGACGGATGGTAGTATGAGATGTACTGAAGGGCGTCAGCGACGCTCCTTGTGATATCCTTGCCAGCAATGGTCCGTGTTTTTTTACGGACGAAAATCTCATCCGAATGACGCGAACCCGTTGACCAGTTTCAGGCTTTGGAAGCTCCGCAATCCCTGCTCCCCCTCATATCCATAGCCGCTTTGTTTGACGCCACCATATGGTGCATCCCGGCAAACCCCTTTCAGGTAATTTACACTGATCGCGCCCGCCGAAAGACCGACGATCAGCGCCCGTTTGGTATCGGCAGCGCCGGTCAAGAAGTAGGCAGCCAGGCCATACTCAGTGGCGTTGGATTCTTCGATCGCCTCCTCGATCGTGTCGAACGGCGCTACCGTCAGGATCGGCCCGAACGGCTCGTCATGAAGTACTTTCGCATCCTTTGGCACCCCTGTCAGGATGGTCGGTGGCCAGGTGCTCCGCTTGACTGTAGTGCGAGACCAGCCGATATCCGGACCATGGGCTCGCTTCTCTGCAGTTTCATCGCGTTGGTTACGCCCGGTCAAATATGAATATCGATCAAAACCATCTCCCTCGAGTACAGATGATACGGCTCAGGCAGGCGCGGAGGAGCGGTAGCATCTGGAGCTTGGCTTGAAGGGTGCCTAAGCCCAGTTGGGCGTTGGCGATCGCCAAGCGCTCCACCAGCAAGGCACGGATCGCGCTTGCCCGCCGCCCGGCCATCATCATGCATGCGATGCTCAGGCAGGCACCATGTTCAAGCCCGCATAGCGGAATCGAGGACGAACGATACAGGAGGCCGACACGAGCTCCCGAGCGAGCAACGCCCGAGGGAGAGAGTGGATGACGGCGCCGATTGTGTAGCATGCGGCAAACCAAGCCGCTCCATACCCAGCTTACCCCATCAAGTGCCCACGTGAGCACGAAGAGAACCCAGGCACCCGAAAGCGTCGAGAACGCTCACAACCGAGCGGCCGCCCTCTGACTCATTAGAGAACACTATCGTTAGGATGCGGACGTAGTCGCGTCGGGTAGGTCTTGAACGATGTGTATCCATAATCTTGGCCGCAAGAAAAACGTGCAGGCGCCGAAGATAGTATTTTTTCCATCTTACCTCAGAGGACTTAGGATTAATACTCTTTGGTAGATGGCACAACAATCAAGGCTTCAAGATCTGGCTGAGGAATAGCTTGGTCCGTTCGTGCTGAGGGTTGGTGAAGAAGTCGTGCGGGCCGCCCTCTTCGACGATCCGGCCTGCATCCATGAAGATCACTCGGTCGGCAACGGAGCGCGCGAAGCTCATCTCGTGGGTGACGCAAACCATTGTCATGCCGTCGCGCGCGAGACTGGTCATTGTCTCGAGCACTTCCGCCACCATCTCCGGATCGAGCGACGAGGTCGGCTCGTCGAACAACATCACAGCAGGCTCCATGCAGAGCGAGCGGGCAATGGCGACGCGCTGCTGCTGGCCTCCGGAGAGCTGACCCGGATACTTGTTCGCCTGCTCCGGTATGCGCACGCGCTCGAGGAATTTAAGGGCGAGTTTCCTGGCCGTGGCTTCGGGCACGCCCTTAATCCACATTGGTCCGGCCATGCAGTTCATCAGTACCGTCATATGCGGGAAGAGATTGAAGTGCTGGAAAACCAAGCCGACGTTTTTGCGGACCTCAGTGACGTTGCGCATTTTGCTATGCAACCTGATCCCGTTGACAGTGATCTCGCCCTCCTGGTGCGCTTCAAGCCGATTGAAGCAGCGGATCAGCGTCGACTTTCCCGATCCGGAGGGACCGCAGATAACAACGCGTTCCCCCCTGCGGACAGTGAGGCTGACGTCAGTCAACGCTCTGAAAGAGCCGTACCATTTCGATACGTTCGTCGCTTCAATAACTTTATCCGCAATCATTGGCACCTGCTTGTGGGTGAAAAGCTCTTGCGATGACAGTGGCTGCACGTGCAGAACATTGCCCATCGCCTGCGAAGGGTAGCCTTCATCAAGGACTTTGAACCGAGTTATATTGCTGGTCATTGAAGTTTACTCCTTACGAAGTGGCGCTCAAGCCGTGATTGACCAACCTCGAGGCAGATGGACATGATCCAATAGATTATCGAGGCTGTTACCAGCATCTCCATATGATGGAAGGTCGGCTGGCCAATCGTGCGAGCAAGGAACGTCAGCTCCCACACGCCGACGACCGAGACCAGCGAACTGTCCTTCAACATTGCGATAAAAGTATTCCCCATCGGGGGAACGATGACCGGAAGCGCCTGCGGCAGGATGATCCTGCGAATGGTGAGACCGAAGCCGAAACCCATGGAACGGGACGCTTCCCATTGACCGCGGTCGATGCTCTGAATACCCGCGCGGAAGATTTCCGTCATGTAGGCGCCGACGCAAAGCGACAGCGCCAATATGCCGGAAGGAACGGCATCGAGCACGATACCCAGTTGCGGAAGCCCGAGATAAATCAAGTAAATCTGCATGAGAAGCGGCAAACCTCGGAAAAACGACGTGTAAAAGCTGGCGATGGCATAGGCAAAGCCATTGCTCGAAAGCTTTGCAATCGCTGCAATAATCGCGATGAGGGAGGCAAAGATAAGCGAAACAGCCGAAACATAGATTGTGGTCGTCACGCCCTGCGTGATCAGGAATGGCAAATTCCCCCAGATAAATGGCATGCTCAGCTTAAATGACTGGAAGAAGGCAAGAAACAGAAACAGCAATTCGAGCCATACGATGCCGATTTGCACCTTTAACGAAGCGAAACCGATCAACACGACGTTGAGGCAAAACATGATCGCAATCACGAAAGCGATCGCGAAACGTCCATAGACCCCGCTTTGCAGCGGGTCGCCAATGACCGGCCGCATTAGCTCGCCAAGGCTGGTGCCCGTAAGGTTAAACATGAGCAAGGCCGCCAGCACGACAGCGAAGATCGAGGCGACAAACCAAGGCCTATGGACGAGCACCTCGGATTCGACTGTATCCTGATAAAGCATGAGCTACCTTTCAAAAACGAGGGCGGCCCGAGGTCACTCGGGCCGCTTCAGATTCGTAACCTTACTTTTCGACGGAGCGATCCACCCCATACCACTTGATCATTATCTTGGCGAGCGTGCCATCGTCTTTCATGACCTTGATGGCTGCCGCAATCTTTTCGCTAAACTTTTTGTCACCATGCAGAATTGCGACAGCGCCCGGCGTAGTTAATACGACGCCAATCTCCTTCAACGGATAGCCAGCCTTGATGGCGTCGCGACTTATTGTTTCATCACCGAGAACCGCATCAAGACGAACGCCATCGCCCAGTCGAAGGTCATCCAACGCAACATTGTGGGTTGCATAGGCCTTCACTTCGCCCGGCTTGAATTGAAAATCTATTGGCTTGCCGCCTACTATCCAGTCGGGTGCTAGGGTGTGATTGGCATAAGACTCCGACACTGTGCTTGCTGTGACCCCGACTACTTTGCCGTCGAGATCGGAAAGCTTATTCGCCTTGCTATCTTTGTGTACGACGGCGCTCACCCGCCCATAGACGTACACGGCAGGGAAGTCGAGTTTTTCCGAGCGGGCTTTGAGTGGGGCCATCTCGCCCATGGCCATGTCCCAACGTCCTTCCCACTTGCCTGCGGTCATGATGTCCCAGCCTGGCGTTACGAACTCGACTTTAACGCCCAGATAGTCCGCAATGGCCTTGCCGATGTCGATATCAGAACCGTCGAGCTCATGCTTGTCGTTCATATGCGACATCGGCCCCCAGTCCGCCCCGGCCGCCACTTTTAGTGTCTTTGTCGCAAGTACGTTGTCGAGTACGGCGCCAGCGTAGGCCGTAGCCGACGAAGCCACAAACGCAACCGCGACTGAGGCTGTAGCTGCTAAGGTTGTCATAACCTTGTTCATGGATGTTACCCCTGTTTATGGCTGATGATCGTCACCTGAGTTGCAAATTTGGCGCCATTTTGTACCAGTAGCGAGCGCTCGCTCTCCAGCCCGTTGGCTATGTTCAGCCTCCTCCATCGGCCCAAGTGCTGGCAAGAATATAATCAATATCAGAGCCATCTAGAACTTAGATGGGTGGAACCCGCAAGCCGGCCTCGGACACGGAATTTCATCCAAGGCAATCTGTTCGACAATTCCTCGGCAGAGGCCGAACTAAACGGAAGTATTGCCCGGAAGGGAAGCCTCGATGGATCATGTGGAAAGGCTCACCCTTGGGATCTGCCCTCCGGGGTTGGCAACTGCATTCTAGCCATCGTCAGTATCGTCGTTGGACGAAGCCTGCATCCGGATGTGATATTGGCAGCAGCTGACGCACGCAGCCAATATGCGGTTGTCGGATTGGCCGCACAAGCCTGTAAGACGACGGGAGAGTCCGGTCCGATGCCTTCATCTGATTGATGAGCAGTTGGAAGATGGTCGAGCTAGCCGCCGATCTGCCGCTTCAGATGGGCCGCTCGCCGCCGTCTTCGTTTAGGCTTTCCGCTGGCGCATCAGAAGGCGACGATCCTTTCCTCGGAGCGGAATGATCGCAAACAGGCACCCCAAGCGACGCCAATAGCGCGCACATCCTGCTGAGTTGCCGCTTCGACAATTTGGTAAAAAAGCTTATCCGAGGGGGCTTCATTTGGATCAAGTCGGGTCGCCGGGCAGAAGAAGAGCCGCATCGGGTTCGAATGGACCTTCGCCATCGCGACGGCCGCCTACACAAATTCGTGCGCTACCGAAGCTTCTGGCGCCGCGGCATTGGCGTTCTTGCAGGCTTCCAAGGGACCGGGCGCTGGCGCATAGCGAGGCCAATCTGGGATCGCCGCTACCTCGCCCTCTGCGGCCCCGCCAAGATTGTCGCAACGATTGCGAGATCGCCTTGCGTTCAAGGAGGTCTCGACCTCGGCTGCAGCCCTTCACACGGCCGGCTTCGACGACATGACCGAAGCCTCAGTGACGGCTCCGCCGAATTGCTCGATGACGGATCGATCGAGATCACATTCGCAGACCGCCGCCGTAGCAGGCGCAATAGCCCTAGTCTGGCGCGCTCTGGCGTCGCGCAATCCGGAAACGCTTTTGCTCAATTGCGCCGACCACAGCCTTTCGGCAGCGTGCTGGGGAGAAGCCGACCAGTCACCACGTATCATATCAAGCGCGATGGCCCTGAGATCCTCGGTGGCAAGCTTGAGGTTGAGACCGTGACGACGGCTCAGCTATGCCGGCATCACGCCGCCATCCAAATGTGGACCATACATCTTCGGTCATGCGCGTCGGTCGAGATGCTGCGCGCGTCAGTTCCGCAAAAGGTCATCGCAACGAATTCGAGACCTGGCTTGACAAGGAGCGTAGCTTTGCCCGGCCTAGACTCTGAAAGCAGGAGCCATCCTTACCATCAATCGAGCTCGCATTCGCCAAACGAGCCGCCGCAGCCAGAACATTCGACGCACTCTAGAGGCAATCGGCAATGTCTGCGGTCTCTTCAGCAGAACCGAATGCCGGGACTATCTCAAGAAAGCCGGATTTGCGTCCGCGTCCTCGTCCGAGGCTCTAAGCTGCGGCGTGAGTGGAACGCGTTGCCCACGTCCGGCCGCCCCGATCTATCAAGCCGCCTCAGTGGATGCGCGCCGAGCCGTGAGGGCAGTCGCCGACCACGTACCATTCGGTTATCAAAAGCGTTTCTTGAGGAAATAGCGCGCGATAGCGCCCGGCCCGCCTTCCAGTTCGCCGAAAAGCTCGAAGCCGAGCCTCTCGTAGAAGGGGCGAGCCTGGAATTCCAAGGTGTCGAGCCATATGCCGATATAGCCGCGCGCCTTGGCGATCTTCTCCGCCTCTTCCATAAGTCGCCGGCCGAGGCCGAGGCCGCGATACTCTTCCGGGATGGCGAGAGATCGAACGAAGGCCCAGCCGTAGCCGTCAACCGCATAGAGGCCGCCGACGGCAGCTTGCGTTTCAGGATCGCGAATGATGATGGCGAAGCCGGGCTGGTCGGCCATGCCGCTGTAGGTATTGTTGTAGACGCTCAGGACCGCGACGATGGCGCGGAGGTCGTCGGGATTGGGGTCGCCGGGGATGAAGTCGAGGAGAGGGGTGGACATATTATTTGGCTCTTTAGACAACGAAGCCCAAGGTGTGACCTTAGCCTTGTGAAATTCAGCAGCAGTTCGTCAGTGCGCACCAATGCTCCTAATCAGCTGCACCCGCGCGTCGCACCATCGGCCGGATAGACCTGTTGAATGTGCACGGTTCGCACCGCCCAAAGCAGCTGCAGGGCAAGAGGCTTGCTATTTTGATCTACGAAACGGAGAAACTCTTCGTCGTACATGGTCACATAGCCGAGTTTCCTGACTACGGTATTCGACAGCGCCAGGATTGACGACGGATCTACTATGGTGCGCGGCTCCAGACGCAGAAGTGCGTTCTGAAGAATGGCTTGGTATTCATCACCGACATCGGCGGTTGCGATCAGCACGATTGAGTGAGGTTCGCCTGCGGCGAGACGCTGTGGAATAGCGGCCGCCGCTTCAATTCCTTCCGATGAAAAGTCAGAAAATATCGTTCCATCGATATTTCTTAGTGCGTGCACCTGACCATAGACCACAACTCGCGAGCAGGTTGTGACTAGAAGAACTCCGCTTCTTGAAAGATCGTTCGCAAGTCGTTTGATCATCGCGGAATGCTGCGCCATTGCGAATAGCGAGGTCATCTGGTGATCAACATTGAGGCCAAGGAGCTCACTGATCGTTTCCTCCTGATCTTGATTGAAGCTCAAGCTGCCTTTTACGGCGGCACGTTCTCGAGTTTGAGGTCTTCCACCGAACCTTCCGCCGCCGCGAGATGCAGAACCGCATTTGTCCCGTCCTTCATTCCATCGATCGCGAAGTTTCCGGTCTATTACGATCCGGTCGGCAGCTGCTCCTTCGCACCAAAGGGCGCAAACCTCGTGCCAATTTGGTGGATCGAGCCGAAGAAGAAATGTCTGGCTAATATTGAAGGACTTCCATGAAAAGTGCGGCAGGACGCCAGCATGCACCGCGCGGGGTCGCGGACTGGACAAACCCGACAGGTGGTGTCGGGGGCCCGACGTTTTAGGGGAGCATAAGAGCTCGTGGAGCAGTCAATCGGCGGTGAGCTCTGTTAAGGGGACTGACGGCACCGTTCAACTATTTTCCGCGAGCTCAAGCGCAACGCCTTTGAGGGTCCCCAAATGCCGGTTCTTAGCGACTACTATGGGCGCCGCCAATGAGATGACACGTGAGTGCATGGCCGCAACGCAAAACCGCCCAGAGCAACTCGCCCCCGCTAACAATGCCGCGCGGCATCACGCTCTTCCTTGCGAAATTGTCTTGATTAGGCGCTGATTGCCGTCAGGGGGCCAAGACCGAGATTCAACATCGTATCCTGACGCATTACCTGCCGCTGTATTTTCCCGACCTCGATCGCTTCCGGGGAAACAGCCGCAGCGATTGGTTCTTCGCATTCCTCGATGCCTTTCCCACGCCGGCAACCATCACTGCTCTGACGAAGGAGCAGTTTGTGAGACACCCTGGGATGTCGTCGGCCGCAAGGTCAACAAGACATAGATTCTAATGTTATTTACGAGACGGCACGCACATCGATCGGACTACCGTTGCCGCTTGATGCCCCTGCTATTCGTATGTTCCGGATGGTCGTCCCCGAGGCGCGAGGCCTGATCCGTCAACGCAACGATATCGAAGCACAGGCCGATGAACTGCCTCCAGCTGACCGACATTGACCAACTCTGGGTCGCCGACATCACCTATGTCCATCTTGCCGAGGAGTTCGCGTATCTGGCGATCGTGCTTGACGCCTTCAGCCGCAACGTCATTGGCTGGGCAATGGCAACCCATCTCAAGTCCGAGCTGGCGATCGCTGCGCTCGACCAGGCGATTGCGGTGCGCCGACCTCCGCCGGGCAGCGTCATCCACCACAGTGATCGCGGCGTGCAAGGCGGATTCAAGCGGTCGTCGCAACACTCTGAAGTTGGAGGTTGCGATGAGCATTCGAAAGCGGCGATCGGCACGGTCGGGACGAGCGCCATTACCTTCACCAGGGCGGCCGCCTGTGGCGGGGCGCGATGGACAGATTGGATACTGGAGGGCGATCGCCGCGGGGCTGAGCAGCGAAGATGCTGCGCTCGAAGCCGGAGTGTCGCAGCCTGTAGGAACCAGATGGTTCCGAAAGGCGGGCGGTATGCCACCAGCGATGTTCAGATCTTCGGCGAAGCCGCTCTCCGGGCGGTACCTGTCCTTGGTGGAGCGCGAGGAGATCGCACTTCTCAGGGTGCAGGGCCATTCCATGCAGGATATTGGGCGCCGGCTCGGTCGGTCCGCCTCGACAATCTCCCGTGAACTGCGGCGCAACGCGGCCACCCGCAGCGGCGGGTTGGAATATCGCGCGACGACTGCCCAGTGGCATGCGGATGGATCGGCCCGTCGTCCCAAGCCGACCAAGCTTGCGTTCAACGCAAGCTTGCGCACTTATGTGGAGGAGAGACTTGCTGGCGTTGTCGTGTCCCCGAGCGGCGCTCCCGTTCATGGTCCCACCGTTCCGTGGAAGGGCCGCCGACATGGCCCGCGAAAGGATCGGCGATGGGCCAGGGCCTGGAGTCCGGAGCAGATTGCCCGACGCTTGCCGATCGACTTCCCGGACGACAAGACGATGCGCATCAGCCACGAAGCCCTCTATCAGGCCCTCTTCGTTCAGGGCCGCGGAGTGCTGCGCCGGGAGCTGACGGCCTGCTTGCGAACAGGACGTGTATTACGGGTCCCCAGGGCGCGCGTACGTAGGCGAGGCAAGGGCTTTGTCTCACCGGAGATCATGATCAGTCAGCGTCCCGCCGAAGCGGCCGATCGCGCGGTGCCGGGTCACTGGGAGGGAGACCTCATCCTTGGTCTTGGCAGCTCGGCTATCGGCACGCTGGTCGAGCGCACGACGCGCTTCACGATGCTACTGCATCTTCCCCGGCTCGCAGGGCATGGCGAAGCTCCGCGCATGAAGAACGGGCCTGCGCTCGCGGGACATGGAGCTGAGGCCGTGCGTGACGCGATTACGCGCACCATCATCACCTTGCCCGAAGAGCTACGCCGTTCGCTGACCTGGGATCAGGGAGCCGAAATGGCCCAGCACGATCGTCTCACGATCGATGCGGGTGTCCAGGTCTACTTCTGCGATCCGCAAAGCCCCTGGCAGCGCGGCACCAACGAGAACACCAATGGGCTGCTGCGTCAGTACTTCCCGAAAGGCACCGACCTGAGCATCCATAGCGCCGACGAGATCGCCGCCGTGGCAGCGGCCCTCAATGCCCGGCCGAGAAAGACCCTGGGTTGGAAAACACCGGCAGAGGCGCTTGACGAGTTGCTGCCATGAGTGAACACAATCGGTGTTGCGACGACCGCTTGAATCCGCCCAATATGCCTGCGCTGAATACGCTGCACGACTTGCGGCGCATCGCATCCAGCCGAGCATGAGCCGGATTGGCAATCCCTATCACAATGCCAAGGCTGAGCGCTTCATGCGAACGCTAAAGGACGAAGAGGTCGATGGCCGAGGCTATCGCGACATCATCGATGCCAAGAAAAGCATTGGCGAATTCGTCGAGCGGGTCTACAACAGGCATCGCCTGCATTCAGCGCTCGACTATCTGTCGCCGGATGAATACGAAGCCGGTCTAACGCGATTGCGCCAGGATCCCCCAGCCGCAATCCAAAACCTGGAGAACTGTCCCTAATTTAATTAGTGTCTCACCCAAGGGGTGCAGTCCATAAGATTTCAATGGAATGGGGCTTTCTGATGCCTCACCCTGCAAAGTCTCGCAGCTATTCATTCGGAAGGAGCAGTGCTCCACCCTTCTGATTATGCGTAATACAGCGTGTGAGGTGTGCGGCTGAGTATTTCCGCACCTTTCTCTGTCACCACGACGTGCTCGCTGGTGCCAAACTGGTAACCATTTTCTCCGCGCAAGATGATTGGCATGTGAAAGGTCATGTTTGACTCAAGTATGTCCGTAGCACCGGGCTGAAGGCTGATATTGCCGCGCTCAACCCAATTGATACCGGTTTGGTAGCCGACCCGGTGATTGAGCAAGTCAGGGCACCCATGTTGCTTGAGCACCTCTCTTCCGGCGGCATCGACTTCGCCGGCGGTCACACCAGGCTTAATCGCAGAAATAACTGCCTCCAGAACTTCAATAGAAAGGTCGTGCAGGATTTCAGTTTCGGCATGCCGACCGAGTATGGCGCTCCGGACCAGTCCACAGGGGTAACCATTCTTCAAGCCAGCAAGTTCGACAAAGGCTGGCTCATTGTTGTTGATCCGGTTCTGCTGGGCTCTGCCGTGGGACAGCTTTGTCCGCTCGCCGAACAGCAAAGTCACGGAAGGCTTCTTGATAACACCACCAGCCTTCTCGACTTCCTGGTCAATGTTCGCAACCACTTCCGCTTCCGTAATGCCCTCCCGCAAGGATTGTTGGAATGTTCTGACGGCCACATCAGTCAATTCCATTGCGAGGCGCATGGCTTCGAGTTCCATCTCCGTCTTTACAGCCGCCACCGTCGCCACCAGACGAGTGGCGTCAGCGAACTTCGCATCGGGAAGATTTGCCTGAAGTGCGCTAACGTCCGCTGGCGCCAGATTCCAGCAGCCGAGCTCGAGTCCAATTCTTCGCCCACTCAAACCAAAACCGCGAATAGTATCGGCGCACACCGGTGCAAAACCTTCCTGGTCCCTATAGGTAACGATTTCCTGGACACAGCTATTTGGACGGACGCTGCTCAATTCATACTCTCGGATGACGAAAGTCGGCTTTTGTCCCGCTACGAGGATCAATGGGAACGGCATGAAATATGCACCGAGCCCGTCATATCCGCTGAGATACTGAAGGTGCCCGTGGGCGGTTACTACCAGAGCGTCGAGGTTGGCTCGCTCCATAGCCGCGAACACTTTCTGCTGACGACGTTGATACTCGGTATCCGGGAATGGAAGCCTCGTCAGCGGAACCAATGAGGACGTAGTGGTCATAGATCACCTAAGTTGGAAACTTTTGTTTAGAAGGCATGCATCAAGTACCCAGAATTTCGGCGACAATCCGAGGAACGGGCAAACTTGATGTTCTGGTCCTATCGATTTCACCCGTAGCAGCAGCTTGCGTCAAATGCAGTTTCTAGATTGTAGACATCTGGCTGCGCGATGGACTTACTTTATGTCATGCCTTATCCTAGGCAACGCTGGTGGCTAATACGGGCCAGACAAACGGTCTAGATGATTGCGATGTGTCCTGACTTAGCTACCGAAGGCACGGCGAGGCCGCAACTGCGGCCGACGTTAGCCTATAAAACGTCTAGGGCTTATCTAAAGGCTCATTGATGTCCCTTCCATTGTCTCGGCCACTGACGGGATCCAGGCATTTCGCCGCCGCGTACTCGCCGCCATCGACAGAGGAATTTCGACTATGCTGGAGAGCTGATCAAGGCGGAAATACAGAGCACCCTCAGCTATTTGCTTTCCCGAATGTCGCTCATCGAAGATCCTATCCCGGCACCGAAGTTGCGTCCGCAAAAGGTTTCTATCCTAGCGCGAGCGTCAAGGGTGAACCTCAATCGCCATCGGTCCACCGCAATCCGAGCCTCGTCAGACGAAAGTCAGCAGCCGACTCGGATTGTCGATCATAATGGCTTTGATGTCGTCCTCGGAGCAACCACGTTTTCGCATCAAAGGGAGGACCTGCTGCTGAATATGCGCGTAGCCGTGCCCACCGAGCTCAGCCAAACGGATTACATGGCAGATATCATGACTGATCACGATTTGGCAGAGATGTCCGCGATCAATCAGACGCCTGATCGTTCGGATACGCATGCCGTCATTCGGCAGGTCGATGTCGGCGTGCGCATAATAGGTGTGCTCCTGCCCGAACAGGTCCCATTCCAGCACGACGCCAGAGTCGGCGAGGCGAAACAGGCGATCGTCGTCGAAAATCGTTCTGTCGATATGGTCGATGATCGTACGCGACAGATCAGCACCTTGTTCCTTTAGGAACTCAACGAGCATCCACGGGTGGTCTTGATGCCGCGCCGGATGGATTGTCAGTGCCGCCCCGGTCTCCTGCTGGGCAATGACGGCGGCCGCCATGACACGCTTCTCGAGATCGGTCCACGGCCACTGGCAGCCTATCTCACCCACGATCCCGGCACGTACCTGGGTGCCCCAAGCGCCCAATTGAACCTGATCAATCATCTCTTGGGCGAAGCTGTCGATAGTCCTCTGGCTGTTATCCAGATTCTGATAGTCATCGACGTAGTGACCGCAACCCATCACAATCTGCGCGCCACTCTCCCGGGACACCTCCACCAGACCCTCGGGATCGGGCACGAGACCACCTATCGTCAACTCGACGATCGTCCCGCCACCTGCCTTAACCATGCGGGCCGCCTCGCGAGCAGCCAGCCCACGATCCCTCTGCGTCGTGTTTCGCGCATCGGCGATGCCTCCGGTCATCAGTTTCCAGTAGTCGTGCGGATCGGGAACGCCCGTGGTCGACGCGTCCCGCCGAGCCGGCCGTGTGACGTCCCAGATGAGATGCTCGTGCATCAGCGTCTGGCCCAGCGTCACCGGGTCGACGAGGCCCAGCACCGTCTGTGCCTTACCCCTCATCTCGTCTCTGCTCAATCGCATGTTCATCTCCATTGAGGGCTTCTCGGGTTCGGTGTCTGGCGGAGCGCACTCACGCGACCGCGTTAAGCGGCCCAAGGAGCCTCCGACGTGCGCGCGCGAATTCGTCCACTGCATCGACGAAGCGGTCGAGATCCGATTGTTGGACCGGGAGGCTCAGCGCGATCATTCCACGTCGGGCGAGATAAAAGCCCGCTTGCAGAATGTCGAGAAAGAAAAGTTCCCGCAGACCATCCTCCCGGGCAGTCGGCGTATAGGACCGGCGTATCGTGGGGGCGCGGTAGTGCGCAG
Organism: Mesorhizobium sp. M0816; assembly: GCF_040320005.1. Classification (NCBI taxonomy): domain Bacteria; kingdom Pseudomonadati; phylum Pseudomonadota; class Alphaproteobacteria; order Hyphomicrobiales; family Phyllobacteriaceae; genus Mesorhizobium; species Mesorhizobium sp. M0816. Next base: position 32,540 of record NZ_JAMYOT010000043.1, read on the forward strand.
TGGCGAGCGAGCCCACTCCGCTGAAGTGCATCGCCACGCCGAGCTTCATTAGCCGATCGTTCAGTGATGCCCGCAACCGTTCGCCGCGCTCGTACAATTCCTCCGCTGCAGACGGTGTGAAGATTTCTCCTATCGCGACGCGAGCTGCGGCCATCGACAGAACGTTGTTGTTGAATGTACCCGCGTGCGGCAAGCGCCCGTCGAAGAGGGACATCACGTCGGCCCGGCCACCGAAGGCCCCGAAGCTCATACCGCCGGCCATGTACTTGCCCAAAGTCGTGAGATCCGGCACAATTCCCAGGCGCTTTTGAAGCCCCCCATCAGACATGCGCGATGTCATGACCTCATCGAAGATAAGCAGCGCGCCCGCCCCTCGCGTCGCCTTCCCCAATGCTTGCAGGAAGCTGATCTCCGCAGGGATACAGCCGCCACTACCAAGCATGGGTTCGACAATCACGGCGGCGAGCCGATCCCGATTCTGCTCTATCACCGCGGTGGCAGCGTCCGGGTCGTTGTAATCGGCTACAACCCATGGGAACGGAACGGTAACCGGGGACGGACCTTGGGGCGTGAACAACAGCACACCGCCATGATAGCCGCCGCGAAATGCAAGGATCATGTCTCGGCCGGTGTGGACGCGGGCCGCCGTCAGCGCCATTAAATTGGCTTCTGTGCCGCTGTTGGTGAACCGTACGAGCTCTATCGACGGAACCCGCGCGCAGATGATCTGCGCAAGTTCGCATTCGGCCCTGCCCACCGCAGCGAGGTTCAGCCCCCGCGTCATAGCTTGCTGAATCGCGGCATGGATCCGCATTTCGGAATGGCCAAACAAGCCAGCCGTGTATTCCCCGCAGAGATTCACAAACTCATGGCCATCGATGTCCCACAGCGAACTGCCTTCGCCTTTCTCCATCGCAATAGGAAACGGCTGATAATACAGCACGGAGCGCGTGTTTCCGCCCGGCATGACTGTGCGGGCTTGGTTGTGAAGTTCGCAGCTTCGGGGATGCTTGGCAATGAAGCGGCCCCTGGCCTCGAGCAGGCTCGACTCCAGTGTGCTGTCGCATTCGGGGGTTGCCGACATCTTCCATACCTTTACTCAAAGCGTCCCCTATCGACGCACTTACAGAAGGGCGACGGAATTTCTGCCTTTTCGCGATCGATGGATCGGCGCAGCCTTAAACAGCCAACGCCGTCTCGACGAGGTTTACCCAATACCCAATGCCATAAGGCAGGGCTTCGTCGTTGAAATCAAACCCCGGGTGGTGCAAGGAAGCGGTCGGGCTGTTACCAAGGCGAATGTACGCAACCCGGCCGCGCGTCAAGCATATAGGCGAAATCCTCCGCTCCCCTGCTTGGTATCATCTTATCATCTACGGATTGAGACCCGACGAGAGCGCTTGCCGCCTTAATCGCCACATTGGCCCCTTCGGTGTGATTGAACATGATGGGTTCGAGCCGCCGGTGCCTGAACTCGATTTCCGCGCCGAATCCCAGGGCGATACTCGGCGCACATGCCTCAATCTGTCGTTCCGCGAAGTCCCGCAGGGAGGGCAGGAGGGTCCTTACGGTGCCGGCCAATTCAGCGCACTCTGGAATTATGTTATACGCTGTGCCGGCATTCAACTTGGTGACGGAGATGACGAGTGACTCGGTCGGATCCGTGTTGCCCGAGACCAATGTTTGCAGGCCGACGATGATCTGCGCTGCAACAATAATCGGATCGATGGTCCGATGCGGCGAGGCCGCATGGCCACCCCTGCCCTTTACCACAACATCGAACTCATCAAGCGCGGCCGCGTTTGGTCCATCGCATGTGGTGAACTTTCCCACTTCTATCCCGGGCCTGTTGTGCATGCCGAAAACCTGGGAAATGCCGAAGCGGTCCATGATCCCTTCCTGGACCATTCTTTGGCCGCCACCTCCGTCTTCTTCGGCGGGCTGCAAGATCAGGGCAACGGAACCCTTGAAGTTGCGTGTCTTCGCAAGATATTTGGCGGCCCCTAGCAGCATGGCCGTGTGACCGTCGTGGCCGCAGGCGTGCATTTTGCCCGGTATCGTCGACGACCATGGTTTATCTGAAGCTTCCAGGATCGGCAAGGCGTCCATGTCCGCCCTCAACCTTGTCGTCGGCCCGTCTCCACCTTCGCCCTGGATCAATGCAACGATGCCGGTTTCAGCAATCCCCGTTTCGATATGATTTATGCCGAACGAAGCCAGTTTGTCAGTAACGAACTGAGCTGTGTTGTGCAGGCCGCGATAACCAAGCTCGGGATTTTGGTGCAGGTATCGGCGCCACTCGGTTGCCTCGCTCTGCAAATCCCGGAAAGTCTCTACGCTGTGCATCCTGTTCCCATATTTTTAAGCCGGTCGGCAAATCATTGTTGGCCGATTGGCGCGTGCATCTGTTCAATCATCATAATCCCGGCGCCTTCCGTCAAATGCAGTTTGGATATCGTCTTCATCTAGAAGCGAGATGGACAGTCACCTGACGTAGCCGATGGCCAGCGCTTCCGGCATCGCAGTGTGCTAAAGTGAGGCTGGAGGAAGTCACATAAGCGAGAGCTGTCCCTCGAAGGCGCTTGGACAATCGGTTTGGAATACTCCAGCCAAAGCACTCCAATGATCCTTCCTCACCTTCTCGGATCTTGGATACTGACCATAGAAGTGGGCACGCGAAGGCGACCTGACAAAAATTTGTCCATGTGAGTGGGCAAGGCGATCAGCAACCTAATTCGCTGTTCGCGGACGAAAGCCCGCAAGTACCGGCTTGCCTGCTGAAGGCGTAGCCCGGAGCGGCGCGGTTCCATGTGACGCTCGGCCTTCCCGTCGAGGAACCGGCGACGGGTCAGGGATTAGGTGCAAGCGACACGGCTGGATGGTACCGATTCGCAGAGGATCTTCAGAAGAGGCCGCCAGGCTCACAGCAGAGGCGGGCGCGAGCCGCCGCAAACGGCTGGCTTACCGCTAGATTACGCCTGTGACGATCCCCGGCGCAAGAAAGAACCGATCGTCGTGGAGAAAGACGGTAAGCGCTATTTTCGCTGCACGTTGACGCGGGGGCTTTCGACGGATGGCCTTCGAATCGGGAACGGTATCTGGTCTGATCAGGCTGCTGTTACTTTGGCGAAGTTGAAGGGCAGCAGATCCTCGATGGCTGCGTTCTCGGGGCGCTGAGGTAGTTCAGTGAGGACGTGGCGCAGCCACGCTAACGGCTCGACGCCACAGGCGCGGCAGGTCAACATCAGGCTGTAGATGACGGCGCTGGCCCTGGCTCCGTCGACGGTATCGCTGAACAGCCAACTTTTCCGGCCAGTGGCAAAGATTCTGATGTCACGCTCGAGAAGATTGTTGTCGATCGGCATGCTGCCGTCCTCGGTGTAACGAGTCAGATATCCCCATTGGTTCAGGGTGTAGGAGACGGCGTCGCCGAGCTTGCTGTCCGGCAAGACTTTTGGGGCGATGTCGTCGAGCCATGCCTTGAGAGCCTGGAGGATCGGGACACTATGTTGCTGGCGGAAGCGGCGAATGCAGTGATCTCGCGTTTCGCCGTCATCGGGGATTTCGTTCCGCGCCTGCCTTTCAACCCGATAGAGCTGTTCGAAGAACCGGAGTGCCTGTTCCGGCGGCCCGCCACCCTTCTTCCTCGCCTTTAGGGCATCGACGAAGCGCCGCCTCGAATGAGCCATGCAGCCAAGATGCGTTGCCCCTTCCAGCGTGCGCCAGGCGGAATAACCGTCACTCATCACGATGCCGCGGTAATCGCCCAAGAAGGTCTGCGGGTGTATCTGGCCGCGACCCGGCTGATAATCGAGCAGCACGATCGGCTCGTCACTGTCGTGGCCGCTCCGGTATGCCCACATGTACGAGGTGCTGGTGGCCTCTCTGTCCATTTCCTTCAGCACCTGGACCGTGGTCTCGTCGCCATGGATGAGGGGCTGCGATCTGAGCCGCAGCTTCAGCACGTCATAGATGCGGGCGAGATGCTTTTCGCTCGAGCCGACCACCCAGTGACCCAGAGCGCCACGGCTGACAGGAACGCCCGCGCGCTCGAAGGCCTGCGCCAGGCGGAAGAGCGGCGTGCCGTCGACGTATTTGTGAACGAGCGCGAAGGCCAGCGTCGAGGCCGTGGCGATGCTGCCCGGCAAGGGTTGCGCGGGCATCGGCGCGGTCACGACCGGCGTGTTGATGCCGGTACGGTCGCAATGACGGCAGATCCCATGGGGAGTGGATCGTGGCCCGCACTCTGGCAGAGTGGGCCATCCGCAACTCGCTCTTTGGAGGCCCTTTCATGCATCTTTCGACCGCCGATCAATCCGAGCTACAAGCCGCTGTCCGCGTGGACCTTGGCGCAATCTTCGTCTCGCTGGAGCTGTCCAGATCGACCTGGCTAGTCACCTCGATTGTACCGGGCAGCGAGAAGATGTCGCGCCACATGGTCGCCGGCGGTGACAGTGCCGGGCTGCTCGTCTGCCTCACCGGGCTGCGCAGCAAGGCCGAGGCGCGCACGGGCACGCTTTATCCGTTGGTGGTGATCCAGGAGGCGGGGCTGGACGGCTTCTGGATCGACCGGGTGCTGAACCGCGAGGACTGGATCGAAAGTCACATCGTCGATGCGGC
>NZ_JAMYOT010000044.1:0-36926 GCF_040320005.1 Mesorhizobium sp. M0816
CGGCGCTCATTGGCAAGATCTCGCAAGCGGCCGCGCAGTTCCGTCTCAGGCGGCCGGCAGGACCGGTAACGGATCATCTTGCGGTCGGCAGCGACGATCGAGCAGGCCCGCCGCTCCGACAGGCCATGGCGGCCCTCAGATGCGCGACGGCTTCGCGCTTGGCGACTGGCCCTACCATTTTTTTTGAAAGAAGCTCGCGCAGCGCCGAGGCTTCCAGCATCTGGTCGGCAAGCAGCTTCTTCAGCTTCGCGTTCTCCTCCTGCAGCGCCTTCAGCCGCTTGGCGTCCGACACCTCCATCCCGCCATATTTGGCCTTCCAATTATACAGCGTCGCCTCCGAGATCCCGTGCTTGCGGGCCAGATCGCCCGCCTTCGCCCCCGCCTCGTGTTCGCGCAAAACCGCGATGATCTGCTCTTCCGTAAATCGCTTTCTCTTCATCAGTCCGTCCTTCAAACGAGGCCGGACTCTAATCCCAACTGGAGGAAATTACCCGTGGCAGGTCAAAAGCTGTGCATTTCGCCGACGTCATTTGCGAATAGGTCTAACATGGCCTGCAACAAATTTCGTGAACACGATGTTCGCGAGACGGGAGATTCTGGTGCCGAACAAGCCTAGCAATGCGGCTGTCGCGCCGGTAGGTACTCATTCGTCTTTATGGCTGGGTCAGTTGGAGCGGAAAATGCCGTGGGCCCTCCGGCCACTTCTGATGACCATGGCAGCCACTTGCCTACCCATTGAAAAGGCGCCCTGTTCTGCCTGGTAACATCGAAACTCAAAAACAACTTTCACCGTTTGAGAGGTCTCGCTATAATGGCCACCTCTTCATTAACGATGACATGCGCACCCGATTTGATAGTGCAGACAATTGAGTTTGAAGGCGCGCGGATATCGACGGAGTCGGCCGACACTGAATTCATCGGATGCAACTTCCCGATTAAGTCTCCCTGCTGCACTTTTTGCAGCACTGAGCATCGAGGTTCGAAGATGCCCGCCGCTGGTGATGTTACCTTGTCGGACAATAACGTTTCAAGTGTTTGACTAAACTTCTGCTGACGGTAGGTCGGAATGTCTACTGTTTCCTCGATCAGTCCGAGCGCAATTAGACCGTTGCGTACGCCAGTCTCATAGATTTTCAGATCTTCGAAGCCAACGGTGCCACCGCCAAATTCAGTACAAATGAATACCTTGCCCTGGCTATGCACCCAAGTATCGAACATGCCAGCCGTCTGGTCATGTTCCCAAAGCAATGTTACCGGCAATTTGAAGGACTCTCCCAGATGGAGTGTCTTGGCCATGAGATCGGCATCAGCAATAGGATGCGTAATAACCGCAGGCGCAGAATCCCACCTTGGTCCCATGCTATGCAGATCAAATACGGTATCGGCCTCTGGCACCAGCACTCGACAAACCGCATCTGCAATTCGCTCGCTTACCGATCCATCGGCGCGCCCCGGAAACATTCGATTGAGGTTTAAGCCGTCGACCGGCGTGTTTCGGCTCCATGCGCGCACGGCCGGCGGATTTAGCACCGGTACGATGAGAATTCTCCCGCAAGTTTGGACTTCGGGCAGCCACTCAATAAGCCGTCGAGCAACTATTGGCCCCTCCAATTCATTGCCGTGATTTCCTCCAGTGATAAGAAGGCGTGGTCCCTCGCCTCTATTGAGGCTGAAGACCGGGATCGAAAGAGCTTCGCAGTCGGTACCTTTGGGAACAGCAAGATGCCCTGTGCTCAAACCAGGCGCGTCGATATTAAACGTTAGGTGCGGTGCTTCGCTCATCGTTCAGCTTCCTTCGAAATCACTTTTGCCAGACTATTGTCGACGCATCCTGCAATCAGGAGCAGAGGGGCACCGGGACTATCTTCCGTCGCGGATACTGAGGTCAAATTCAGTTTGCTGATCGTCAACATCTCGTTCTGATATAAACTCGGAACCGGCATGACTGCTTCGTCTGTGTTGAATCGGCGTGCAAAATTGGGTCTCTGGAGTGCGCTCCTGAGGGTGGACAGATCGGGATGTGCGGATTGACCAGCCTTCCGGCTTTTCGGAGAGAGAACCCATGGCAAACCACCGCAGTCACAGCATCGAGTTCAAACGCCAGGTCGCGCAGGAGTTCATCGCCGGCGAGACGTTGCACGGCTTGGCTAAGCATCACGATGTCTCGCGCAACCTGATTCGCATCTGGATCCGCAAATATGAGCAAGGAGCGTTCGACGATGATGCGCAGGCCGCTGACCTGATCCAGGAATACGAAGCCCGGATCGCAGCGCTCGAACGGTTGGTCGGTAAGCAGGCTCTGGAACTGAGTTTCTAAAGGGGGCTCTGAGAAACGCACCGCGGCCGAGAAGCGGGACTACATCCGTCATCGCCGGCCCTGCGGCATCAGCGTTGCCGAAGGATGCCGGTTGATGGGAATCGCGCGCTCCACCTACTACGATCCCCTGGAGAACGCGGCCGACGACACCGCGATCGTCGAGGCAATGTTCTCGATCAGCGACGAGTTCGAGTTCTACGGTTATCGCCGTGTCGGCGCTGCGCTGCGTCAGCAAGGCCTCGTCGTGAGCCACAAGAAGATCCGGCGCCTGATGCGCGAGCATGATCTGCAGCCCAGGATCAGGCGGCGCTTCGTGGCCACCGCCGACAGCGATCATGATGGCCCGATCTTCCCCAACCTGGCCAGGGACATCGTTCCAACCGGCCCGAACCAGCTCTGGGTGTCCGACATAACCTATGTCGCGCTGCCGACCCGCTTCGTCTACGTCGCAGTCATTCTCGACGCCTGTTCCCGCATGATCGCCGGCTGCGCCATTAGCCGATCGGTCGATGCGCGGCTGACGATGGCAGCCTTGAAGGCGACCATTGAACGGCGCCAGCCGCCATCCGGCTGCATTCATCATTCCGATCGGGGCTCCCAATAAGTGGGGCGTCTGGCTGAGAATTTCGGCGCCACTCTCTGTAACTAAGACATTCATGCAGTCTTTCCCGCGCAGTCCACGGTGTTCGCTCGAGCCGCCTCCGCTTCCGGTCGCTGCGCTCACGCACGAGATTCAGCAGCGCGGTGGCGGAATCGCGCGATAACGTCATCCAGTGGTACGGCCATGGCTCGCTCTAGGTTTGTCCAGTAATACTCAGCACCAGCGAGTAGCTCCTCGCTCTGGTCAGGCGCGCGCTCTGCCTTCCAGTGCCTGATCAACGCGAGCATGGTGAGCCGCGCGAGAGCCGCAACTGGCAAAAGTGGAAGTTCTGACTCGTTTATCGGCCGGCTCTGCTCGTACCCCGCGACAAAAGCAAGGGCATCTTGCCAAGGGTGATCCTGAGTGCGACCGATCAGATGCGCGACAGGATTGGCAGGGTCAAAGATGACTGCGGTGTGGACAGTGTCACCAAAGTCAAGGATGGCCTTCACGAAGACATCACTGAGCGGGTCCACCACGACATTGTTGGGAGCGTAATCCCCGTGGATCACTTGCGTTTCAAGACTGGACAGCCTCGGCAGGACGACTTCTTCGAAGAGCTTGAAGGACCGTTGAGCCAGCAGTCGGCGCTTTGGGTCTGGCGTGTAATCAACAAGTCCAGCCCAACGGTGAAACTGCCCAATGTCGTATACTAAGCTGCGCGCGGCGGCTGGATGCCCAAATAATCGCAACGCACTGTTAACTCGCCCGAGCATGTCTCCCAGCTTGGTCAAGTGCTCAGCGTTGGCATCCATTTGCTCCCATAACAGGCCTTCGACAAAGCAGAAGACGCTTAGTATTCGACAGGTGCCACCACCCAAGTCGATTGGAACGCTATCCCTTCGATCAAGGGTAGCCTTGATCCGCTGGATCGGCAGGGCGTGAGCGGTATCATCAAGATAACGTATCGCCGCAATCTGCAACGCCGTAACTGGCTCGGGCTCGTCGGACGGTGACACCTTTACGAGGTACTCACTCGCATCGGCTTTGAGCCTGAACGTATGGCCCTTTTCACTGCTCAATCGTTCAACGTGTCCACTTAGCCCATAGTGCCTCTTAAGCATGTTTTTCAACAGCAAGGAGTCGATAGGCTGGCTTGATGAAACCAGGCTGCTCTCCTCCAGGAGCCGTTGCATCATCGCGTCGGGTGATTTGTTCATGTTGCTAGAGCCTTCTAGAGCCGCTGTTTCGCTACGATGGCAAAGGTCTCAAGGAATCGAGACACATCGGCAGCGGTAAAAGCGACTGGAGGGCGAACTTTCAACACGTTACCCGCGGGGCCGGTTCGGCTGATCAGAACTCGACGATCGCGGAGGTCCTTGATGATGCTTTCGCAACGAATGGGATCGGGCTCGATCGTCCCTCTGTCCTTGACGATCTCGACACCAAGGTACAGGCCGCTGCCTCTGATTTCCGCGACATAGGGAGAATCCCGTGTCAGCGTTTCAAGCCCTGACAGCAGGGTCGCGCCGTTGACGACTACGCGTTCACGCACCTTCTCCTGCTCGAACACATCGAGCACCGCGGAAGCGGCAGCTACAGAAATCGATCGGCCACCCAGTGTGTTGAAGTAGCTGACCTTCTGTCCGAATTCGTCAGATACCTCCGGGCGGAAGACGACGCCAGAGATGGGGAAACCGTTCCCCATCGCCTTGCCCATCGTGACGATATCGGGAATCACCGAGTGCCGACTGAACCCCCACATCCAATCTCCGAACTGAGCGAACCCCGATTGAACCTCGTCAGCAATGTAGAGGCCACCAGCGGCGTGAACTTCGTCGACCATTGCCTGCATGAAGCCTACTGGGTGAGTAAAAATGCCGTCGGACGTGAACGCGGAATCGACGATCAACGCCGCTAGCCTGTATCCATGCCGCTCGAGATCAATAATTGCGGAACGCACTTGATCCCGCATATACTCCGCGAGCGATCGTTCTGCTCCGCAGAGCCTGGGGTCAGGAGCGGCAATGAGTCGGACGTTAGGTCCGAGCGGGGATCCTGCGCCCAGCATTGGGGAAAAGCTCGCGACCTCACGAGTGCGACCGTGAAACGCCCAACGAGTAGCTATGATACCATCGCCGCCAGTATGAAATCTCGCGACCCGAATTGCGAGATCATTTGCTTCGGATCCAGTGCAGGGCAAGCTTAACTTCGACAGCTCAGCTGGGAATGTCGCAAGTAGCCGCTCAGCATACGCAACCAGTGGCTCCTGGGGGTAGCGCGTATCAGTGTTGATTGCGGCAAACTGGCGGGAAACGGCGTCCACAACATGCCGGTGCGCGTGGCCAACGCCCGGAACGTTGTTATACGCGTCGAGATAGTCATCGCCGTCGCTGTCGATTAGGTGGGCACCAAAACTCGAGACAAACTCCACCGGAATCGTCTCGGAAAACTGGTAGCCAGGACCGAGCACCGTGTCCCGACGTCGGATGATGTCCTGGAGCCGTTCAGGCACATCCCTGAGACCACTCGCGTCGATCAGCTTGGGGTGGCGCGCGGTCATCTCAGCCTGCCAGTGAACGATCCAAGAAAACCAACGGAGTTTTCGTGGGGTCAGCTTCTATCTGGCGAATAAGAACAACGCTTCGCATAAGAATGGCAGATTCAATCTGGACGCCAGGCGTTGCGATCGTTACGTTAACTGCTGCAAAAAAGCATGCGTTCATTTGAAGTGCCCAAGCGGCTGCAATTAATGCCATGTCCTCGATCGGCAGTAAACAGGCCGTGGCCGCGGGCGTCCAATTCAGTTTGCAGATTGGTGTCTTCTTGCGACGAGATGACGGCATGCGCGGTAGTGGCCGGAGCCGCGCGAGCAGGCGTGAGGCGCGGCGCGGGTCGCCCGCGATGCGCCGGCGCCGTTCGCCAGCGCGCTGCGCTCATACCCCACGACCGGATCCGTTACCCGCCCCCGGAACACCCTTCCAACACCCTGGGGAAGGCTACGCGAGGGTTAGTTGCGGTTCAGGCACACCCATCGAATGCTCAGGTTGCCTGAGGCCGTCGAGGTCTGCTTCTCGCGGCAAGACCTTAGATGCCGCGATGCTGATCGCCGTCTCTCGGCGCGAGGCTGACCTCTCGGCCGGAGAGACCCGGCCGCTTCATCTGGCCCTAGGCGGAAGGCGCAAAGTCACGTTCGGCTTTGGCAGATAGCGGTTCCGAAATACCGCGTGTGGGCGATATCCAGGATGCGATTGATCAAGCTCGAGTAGCTGTGTCCGGCCGTGCTCGCAGCCACGCAATACGATGAGCGCTTTGCGAGGGACGGATTGGCGCTGATCTCTAGGACAAAAGGCTGGCCGGAGCGGTCGATCCGGATGTCGACGCGGGCGTAGTCCCGGCATTTGCAGGCGCGGAATGTCGCAATCGAAATATCCCGCAGGACCGTAGCAAGCCCGCTCCCGATCTGTGCCGGGCAAATCTTCGGCGGCGCCGCAGCCGCCACATACTTTGCCTCAAAAGTCATAAGACGTGTTGGGCGGTCGCCAAAGTCCGGCTCCACAAGAGGCAATACCTCGACTTCTCCGTTTCCAAGCAGCGGAACGGTGATTTCCCGCCCCTCAATGTATTCTTCAACGAGCGCCTCCTGCCCATACTGCTCGACAATCACTTCTACGGCCCGCTTTAGCTCAGCAGGTTCATGTACGAGCTGCAATCCGAAGCTGTCACCTTCACGAGGCGGCTTCACTACCACTGGAAATCTCAGGTCTCCAGTATTCTCATCGCCTCGATGCATCACTCGAAATTTCGGCGTCGGCACACCGCGGTCGCGGATGAGTATCTTGGTGACGACCTTGTCGTTAGCAAGCTCATGTCCGAGCGGGCTCGCTCCTATGTAAGGAACGCCGGCCATCTCGAGCATGGCAGGAACGTGGGAGAAACGGGACTCGCCCTGAATTCCACAAGCCAAGTTGAAGACGAATCCTGAAGGGCGGCCTTGCGAATCGGGTGGCATGAACCGCTCAAGCGTAGTTAGCATGCCTTTATCACCCTCACACAGCAGCACCTCGTGGCCGCCTTCTTGCAGCGCCGGCACCACACTGTCGCATTGCCACTCTGTCAAAGGCTCCGGCGGCTGCGGCAAAGGCTGGCCGAACCGGTTAATCACGCCCGTAACGTCTCTGTTCGTAACAACGGCTACTCGCATGAGCTACTCCTTTGATGTTTAATCGGTGGGACGGTGACTCGCTCGGATTTGCGCGGTGCCCCGATTACCTGCGCGAGCACTACAGACCAGCCTGTCAGAAGGTGATCAACAGTGTCATCAGCACTTTGTGCACTGCGGACTGAAGGTTGCTGCCGGACGCGAGATGCCGCCGGTCGGCAGGCAGCCCCAGCACCGCTGGCGCGTCCCACGGGATGCGCAGCCAGTATTGCGTGGGCGAGTGTCATGTGACCTCCTGGGTTTGAAACAGCGCGACGGCCACTGTCGGAACAGGTCTCTGGTGATGCCCTCGCAATTGGCATGCCACGAAAGGTGTCGCGAGCAAGGAGCACAAAAATGAGGGGGCACCCTCGGCCAGCTTAATACTTGCCGCGCCTGGGGATGTCTGGTTCTGAGCACAGAATGTCGTCAATCGAACTAAGGCTTGTTGATATTCAGCGTGGTTTATGACGGCAGCTGCGAGATTGATGTGGGCTGCGAAGCTTCTGCGGATTCTGACGATCGGGCGCACCGTCCGATTTGATCGCGCCCGGCATTCCGAAGTGATGCCGCGCAGGTGGAGCACCTGATCGTCGGGTCAAAATGTCACTGTGTTTGCGGTTCGGTCAAGTGGCAGCGGAGATGAGGGCCCTGCGCATGCATTCGCCACTGAGTTCGAGCGGGAGAGCGTTGCAAATGAGGCGATCGAGCATAGCATCGGCGTAGCTGGGATTCCCGATGTCGAACCAACGGGCCACCGGGAGCTGGCTGGTCACCGGCGTTGAGCGACGCCGTACCGATCTTCGAGGATTTCGAGCAGGTGGTGGCGGGCATTGTCGTCGAGCGGTTTAAGCCCCCAATCGTCGAGGATAACGAGATCGACCCTGCGAGGCTTTTCATGGGCGCGGCAATGCGGCCATCGCCCTTGGCCAGGAACAGGTAATCGATCAGGCGGGCAGCCGGGTGTATAGTACCGAGCGATTGTCACGGCAAGCCTTGTGTTCGATGGCGCAGGCAAACCAACTCTTCCCGACGCCGGCTAGCCCGATGATGGCCAAGCTCTCTCATGGGCGGCGAGCCCGTCGCCCATGAGCTGGCTGTCGAACAGCCTATGATTGAGACCGCGTGCGGCACGGTAATCCACGTCCTCGGGCACAGGATGGTGGCATAGCCGGGCATGACGAAGGCAAAGCGCAAGGCGCCGGTCCGGTCCTTGCGATAGGTCGCCTGGTGATCGAAGAGAAGGGCAAAGTCGGTGTGCTGTCGGAGGAGCAGTTCCTTCGCACATATGCGGGCACCCCTCAGGGCCTCGATACTCTCACGTTGGTCGCAAGATGTGCTTAGCGCGATCAAGAGCGGTATGAACGGTGGACGTATCGCCGCACCGAGACCCAGGCCCGCCGCGAAAGCGACGGGGTAACGGCGGCAAAGAATGCGCGGGACACCGACCGGAAAGCTGGTCGCTGTCTGTTCCTACCGGTGCGCTATGCCGACCACTCCGTGATTTTGGTCTCGGGAACGGTGGAGGACCCAATAAGCGGAGAAATCCGCTTTGGCGGCATACTTGCACCGGACCAAAGGCCTCGAGTGTCACCGGAAAAGACGGTGCGAGAGGCGCCATCTAATTCTTGGATGGCTGTGGTCTCGATTCAATATTTGCCGGCCAGGAATCAGTAACGTAGCTTCAATCTAGAAAAATGATGCCGCGGCACCACAATCGCTAGTGTGGGGCACCAGTCCCGGAATTGCCGCTGCAAGCAGCGAAACCGGCGCGGCCTAAGCTAAAGGGGAGAAAAGAATGAATTCGTACCTCAACCGACGCGCGCTTGCGAAGGCGCTTCTAGTGGGAGCAGCCGCCTCACCTTTTGTGCTGCGCTCGAGGGCATTCGCCTCGTCTTGCGACGACCATATTGTGCGCATCAGCTCAACGGGCGCTCCCGATTCGCTGAATCCGTTCGCGACCTGGAGCTCGGCTTGGCCTCTGTTCTTTACCTATGACTCCTTGGTCGGTGTGGACGCCCAGCGACACGATGATCGGAAGGGATATGCCAAGGCGTGGTCCGTTGCTGATGACAGTCTCACCTGGACAGTCAAGATATGGCCCGGCATGAAGTGGTCGGACGGGGAACCCGCCACCGCCAGGGACGCCGCTTTCACTTATAACTATCTGCTCGGCTCCATAGGCAAGCCCGACGAACTGAATATTGGCCAAAACAGCACGAACGGCATGGAAGAAATTGCATCCGTGACCGCCATCGATGACGAGACTTTGCAGGTCGTAACCAAGACTCCTACGCGTTGGCCAATTGACAACTACCTTCTAATCGTTCCCGAGCACATTTGGACGGACATCAGCTACTCGGATGCGCGCAGCACTTTCCACAACGACCCGCCGCTGGTGGGAACTGGGCCTATGATCGTTGCGGAATTTCAGCAAGGTCAGTTTGTGCGCCTCATGCCTAATCCGTATTTCCGCACCGGGAAGCCGAAAACAGCCGGCATGATTATCCAATACTTCACCACGCAAGATCCAATTGCCCAGGGTTTGAAGAGCGGTAGTCTTGACCATGGTAAAGTGACGGCTGCCCAGTGGGCCGACCTCTCGAAGGATCCCGACATCAAGGTTTATGAATCGCGCAACGAGCAGCGGGATTACCTAGCCTTCAACACGGCGTCCGCGAACGGGGCGGGCAGCACAATGGCCCTGCAGGATCCAGCGTTTCGCGACGCGATCGGCTATGCGATCGACCAGAAGGCGATTGTCGATCGGGCCTATCGCGGACACGCCGATCCTGGTGTCGGAATTGTAATGCCGGTGGCCGCCGAATACTACTCGGACCTGGGCGACATCAGGCGCCATTTCGATCTCGCAGAGGCGGGTCGCCGGCTCGACGAGGCTGGATATCGGGATACGAATGGCGATGGTGTCCGGGAGGACAAGGAGGGAAACAGCTTCCAGCTTGAGCTGATCACAGGAAAGTTTTCGGGTGTGTACGAGATTCCGATCGCAGCCGTGCAGCTCATCGCGGGCTGGTTGGCCCAAATTGGCATTCCCGTATCGGTAACCCAGTTCGACTCCGGTGCGCTTGGTGCCCGCACCAAGGCGCCGGCGGACGGCGGCGGAGGCTGGGATCTGCTTGTCGCCAGCACCTGGCTGTCTACCTCGCCTCACGACCTCCTTAGCTTGGGGAGCAGTAAGGCCATCGGTCTGAACAATAGTTCGTACTGGACCAACGAGAAATTCGACAAATACCTTTCGGAAGTGGATCGTATTGTCGACCTCAAGAAGAGCCAGTTACTGGTCGAGCAGGCGGCGCGCCTCATCTACACCGAAGCACCCTATATCATACTGAGCTACCCCAAAGGGCTCGCCGCCTATCGGAACGATTGCTTCCAGGGCTGGGGGACGGAGGACGCGGTGTCGGACTGGGGCTATTTCCCGTTCGATCGCTTGAAGCCACACAATGGCTAACCCTGGAATCGGAGGCCGGACGAGCCGACGTATTGGAAGGATCCTGATCAGGGCGGTAATGACGCTTCTGATGGTGGCGACGCTGAACTTCATTCTGTTCAGGGTCATTCCAGGCGACCCTGCATCGCTTCTGCTTGAGGGGGCGCGCATCAGTGTGACCGCTGAGCAGATCGAGGCGCAGCGCCAGATCTGGGGCCTTGACCGGCCGCTGTTTCCCGACCAGATGGTCGACTACTTGTCAGCGACTCTCCAGGGCGATTTGGGCTATAGCTTCAAGTTCAGAGGCCGGCATGTCGCCGACCTCATCCTGGAGCGGCTGCCGGCCACCATTGTCGTGGTAGGCCTGGCCCAGCTGATCGCTATCCTTTGTGGGGTCCTGCTCGGCCTCTATGCGGGCTGGCGCAGGGGAGGGTCTGTAGACCATATTGTCACGGGGGCCTCACTGGCCCTCTATTCAACGCCGTCGTTCTGGCTCGGTATGATCCTGGTTGTGATCTTCAGCACGTCGTTGGGCTGGCTTCCGGGGTATGGTGCATATTCACCCGGCGCAACCCTCGGTTCTATTGACTCGTTACTCGATCACCTACGGCATCTCGCGCTCCCGGTCACCGCGGTGGCCCTTGGACTCATCGGCCAATACGTCGTGGTCGCTCGCGCCGCGATGAGCGACGTTGTCACCGAGGATTACATGGTAACCGCACGGGCCAAGGGACTCACCAATGGTCAGATGCTCATGCATCATGCATTTCGTAATGCGATGCTGCCGGTCGTAACTTTGATTACCCTCAATCTCGGTTACGTGGTTGCCGGTGCCATCACCGTTGAAGCTGTCTTCGCCTGGCCGGGGATCGGCGGCCTGACGGTGGAGGCGCTCAATGCACGGGACTATCCAGTCCTTCAAGGAGTATTCCTCTTGCTCGGTGCCTCGATTGTTATCGCAAACCTCGTAGCCGATCTTGCTTACGGCCTTCTTGATCCGAGGGTCCGACAATGAGTGAAAGTACAGTTCGGTATTTCCCGCGTAGCCGGGCGCGTGCTATCAAGGCCTTTCTAGGCCAGTTTCTTGGGCATGGCGGTGCTCGGCTTGGCCTGCTGTGTCTGTTATTCTTCCTCGCTGTGGCAGCGGTCCCCAATATTCTGGTTGGACCGCTCCAGACTGCGATCAATGCAACCGGCGATTTCCTCGTGCCCCCATCAGGCGAGCATCTGCTCGGCACGGACGAAGTCGGGCGGGACGTGCTCAATCTGATCGTCCATGGCGCCCGGATCTCACTCACGATTGCGCTACTGGCGACTGTGATCAGCCTCGTCGTCGGGACTACGATCGGTATGACGGCTGGCTACTATGGTGGCAGGGTTGACCTCTGGCTGATGCGCTTGACGGACTTCTTTTTTGTCATGCCGTCCTTCGTGCTGGCGCTGGTCATCACACCCGTGGTTCTCGAGGTGATGGGGCGCGGCGGAGAAATTCTCGGCTTCCGTCCTTCCCTCTTGGTGATCATTGTCGTTATCGGGATGACGAGCTGGGCCTTTGTCGCGCGCATCGTTCGGAGCCAGACACTGTCACTCAGGGAGCGAACGTTCGTTGATCGCGCGCGCGTTGCGGGCAGCAGCAATCTGAGCATCATGGTGAGGCACATCCTCCCCAATCTCGTGCCGCAAATAGCAGCCAATGGGGCTCTGGTCGTCGCCGGCGCAATTTATGTCGAGACCTCGCTCTCGTTCCTCGGGCTTGGCGATCCGTTGCAGCCTTCATGGGGCACTTTGCTGTCGCTCGCCCAGCGCGCCGGTGCGGCGAGCGCTGGCGCCTGGTGGTACCTCGGCGCCCCTGGATTTTGCGCGCTTGCGGTTTCGCTTAGCTTCGTCCTGATTGGCAATGCCCTCGACGACACATTCAATCCACGGCGGAGGGTGATCCCATGACAAACTCCTCCCAGGAGAAGGCTCCGCTTCTGGAAGTCGACGGGCTCTCTGTCGACTATGGGCTCAAGGGCGTTTCATTGCGAGCAATCGACGGCGTAAGCTTCGCGCTTCGGGCCGGAGAGGCCGTTGGCCTCGTCGGTGAATCAGGCAGTGGCAAGACCACGACCGCGATGGCGATCGCTGGCCTACTATCGCCCAACGCGCGGGTCAGCGGCGGCCAAGTGCGCTATCGTGGTAACCTACTGCCGATCGATGATGATGCGGCGATGCGGCCACATCGCTGGAGCGAAACGTCCGTTGTCTTCCAGGGCGCGATGAATGCGCTCAATCCCGTTCACCGCATCATCAAGCAAATCGCCGAGCCATGCATGCTGAAGCTCGGCATGTCGCGGGGCGAGGCGACCACGCGGGCAAGTGAGCTGCTCGAACTCGTCGGCATCCCAGCGGATCGCGGCACCGCCTATCCCCACGAGTTGTCGGGCGGTATGCGCCAAAGGGTGATGATCGCCATGGCGCTCGCGTGTCGCCCCTCAATCATCATCGGCGACGAGCCCACCACGGCGCTCGACGTCATCACACAGGCTCAAATTCTGAAGCTGCTGGGTGAGTTGCGATCGAGGCTTAGCCTTGCCCTCATTTTGATCACCCACGACCTTTCTGTGGTGGCTGAGTGTTGTGATCACGTGATGATCATGTACGCGGGCCGGATCGTCGAGGATGGCACTGTCGCCGAGATCTTCGCCCAGCCCAAACATCCCTACACCCGCCTGCTGATCGACTCGATCCCGAACCCGGCGAACGGCAAAAAGATTATCCGGCCAATACCCGGTGATCCCCCCAACTTGGTGAATCGACCCTCAGGCTGCGCCTTCCATCCCCGTTGCCCGTCGGTCATGGGGATTTGCGCGACCAAAGTCCCCAGTCTCGATAAGTTTGGGCGGGGACGCGTCGCCTGTCACCTTCACCGGTCCTCGCAAGAAGCCAAGGTCGCAGCTCATGCCTGACACCGCCGATTTCCTGCGTTTGGAGAGGCTGCAGGTCCATTTTCCTATCCAGGGCGGGCTGTTCGACCGTGTCCTGGGCCGACCTGCTGGCGCTGTGCGCGCGGTGGACGGGATCGACCTCGACGTCGGACGGGGTGAGATCGTCGCCCTGGTCGGGGAATCGGGGAGCGGCAAAACCACGGTGGGCCGCGTCATCACCAAGCTTGCCCAGCCGACCGGCGGCAGCATGCTATTCGAAGGCCGCGACATGACGTCAGTTCAAGGCTCCTCGGCCTTGCGTCCTTACCGCCATCGCGTGCAAATGATTTTCCAGGACGCTTATCAGGCGCTCAATCCGCGACACACCGTCTTCGACATCGTGGCAGAGCCGTTGCGGTCACTGCGGCTGATCGACAACGCCACCCAACTCACCGAGCGGGTCAGCGAAGCTCTAGCGTCGGCCGGCCTCAATCCTCCCAATGATTTCTTCGCCCGCTTCCCACATGAACTATCTGGCGGGCAGCGCCAGCGGGTTGTGATTGCCGGAGCGCTCGCCGTTAAGCCAGAGCTCATCGTTGCTGATGAACCTGTCTCGATGCTCGATGTCTCAATACGCGCACAGATTCTTCAGGTCCTGGTTGACCTGCGCGCCAAACACAACATGGCGCTGCTGTTCATTACCCACGACTTGCCACTCGCATGGTTGATCGCCGACAGGATTGCTGTCTTGTATCTTGGAAAATTGGTCGAGATCGGGAGCGCCGACGAGATCACATTCAACCCTCGCCATCCGTATACCATCGCCTTGCGCAATGCCACCCCGCAGATTGGCGGCAACGCAGGCCGCGCCGAGATGCCGGCCCTGCAGGGTGAGGTTCCAAGCGCCGCGCGCGTGCCAAAGGGCTGTCGTTTCCATACGCGTTGCCCGCTTGCCTTTGACCTCTGCAAGGTGGACGAACCGCCGGCCATCGAAGTCGGGCCACAGCACATGTCCGCCTGCTGGCGAAGTGAAGGCTGACGGCTTTGTATTGAAATCCCCCGACGAGATTCTCGTCAGCATTAAACGCCTTTGCCAACGCACTTCGACCTCGCACCTCAGGCAGCCTTCGCACGCGTGCACCGTGTCGGACACCGGTGAGGACTGACCATCTGGATTCTTGATAGCCGGGGTCTTCATTCTATGCTTGTCAATTCCGAGATGACCTTGCAAATCTGATCAGTAGCAAGGCAAGGAAGTTGCCGCGCGATCTAGGGTATGTGAGGCCATAGCCTGTGTTACGGGCTAATTGGCGGTGGATGAGATGCAGTATTGAAGAATGGTTAAGAACCGCATGAATCCTTGCCATGTGCGCTTTCTGTCCGTCCGACAGCAAGCATTACTACGCGCCGAACGCGATGCTGCCAAAATCATAAAAAGGAAGGTGTTTGGCAATTTGAGCTATGGCGAGCTGAACGGTTTGCACGCTATCTCCCAGGAGGAACATTAATGTACAAACTATATCGTTTGCTGATTGCTACGGCAAAATACTCCAGTTTTCAGATGAGGGCCGTCTGATGGGAGACAAGCGCCTTCAGCCACCTCTTCCTCGTGCCGAGCCACGGATTCGGGTGCTTCATGACGACGTCACGATGGACTCGTATCGCTGGCTCCGCGACCGGGAGAACCCCGATGTGCGCGCGTATCTGGAAGCCGAGAACAGCTATGCGGAGCAAGCGACAACTCACCTTTCAGCGCTTAAGGCGGAGATCATTGCCGAGATTGAAGGGCGTCAGCCTCGCGAGGGCACCCCACCAGCGTTGCAAGTTGGGCCTTTCGAGTACTTCCAAAGACACGAGCCGGGCCTGGCTCATCCGTCGTGGTGGCGCCGGCCGATAGGCGGAGATCCGGCCGAGCTTGTAATCGATCCGAACGTGCTTGAAGGCGCAGACGTCTTTTACCTGCTCGGTGTCTTCGAGCCGAGTGACGACGGGCGTTACGTGGCCTTCAGCTTCGATGTCATCGGGAACGAGAATTACGAGCTTAGGGTTCGGGACATGGAGACCGGCCAAGACGTCTGGCAAGGCTCGAAGAAGGTTAGGAGGGTAGCCTGGGCCGCGGATGGTCACACTCTGTTTTTCTCGCGGGAGCGACCTAGCCGACAACAATGTCATGAGCTTATCCGCCTGGATGTCGCAACGGCGATTTCTGAGGTAGCCTTCGAGGAAACCAACGAGCAATTGGAAGTACGGGTTCGGCGTTCTGATAGTGGCGCTTGGTTGTTCCTCGACCTGTTTGCCTATCCCGTTCATGTCGGTGCTACAGAGGTATGGTGTCTTCCTGCCGACGAACCGGGGGGTAAGTGGCGCCGGATTGTGAGGCGGGGAAACGGACACGAGATCTATGCCGAGCATTGGGGCGACAGGTTCCTGTTTCGGGTGAACGACGCTGGGCCCTATGGCCGGCTCGTGCGCTCGCCGATAGATGACCCGTCACCGTCGTCCTGGGAGGAGATCATCCCGCATCGAGCAGGCGTGACTCTCGAGGAAGTTCACGTCCTTGAGAAGCACTTGGTTGTCCTGGAACGAGAAGGCCTGCGTCCTCGCCTGGTCTCACGTGACGGAAGCGGGCGTGTTGGGATAACGATCGTTCCCAACGAGCCGAGTTGCACTCTTAAAGTCGGCTTGTCTGCAGGGGGGGCGCATTCGGTTGCACGGCATCTGTTCGGAAGCTCGAAGTTGGTTTATTCAATTAGCTCGTTTGTGACGCCTGACGCTGTAATCGAGCATGATCTCGATGACGACCGTTCGGTGACCTTGTACCAGGCCGATATACCAGGGTTTGACCCTGCTTTATACGTCTCGCAGGTTGTGATGGTGGAAGTGGAAGACGGCGTTGAGATACCGATTTCGCTTGTTGCTCGGCGGGACCGAACGAGCCCTGGGCCGGTCGTACTTCGCGTCTACGGCTGTTACGGGTCATCAAGATGGCCGTCGTTCAAGAATTGGCCTTCATTCATGACTGCTCGCTTAAGCCTTCTCGATCGCGGAGTTGCTTTCGGCATCGTGCACGTCCGTGGTGGCGGTGAACTCGGTCGCCCTTGGCACGAGGCGGCCATGGCTGAACGAAAACGCACCACCCATACAGATCTGATCGCCGCTGCCGAGGGACTTGTTGGGCAGGGTTTCGCCACCCGCGACGGGATCGTCATCGAGGGAGCCAGCGCCGGCGGGGGCGTTGTGCTTGCAACGGCCGCCTTGCGGCCGGACTTGTTCCGCGCCGTGCTTGCCGAGGTTCCGCTCGCGGATATTCTAGATACCGAGATGGATGCCGCGATGCCGTGGGCTCTAGTGGAAAGGGCGGAATATGGAGATCCCCACATCCCTGATGAGTATCGGTACCTGCGCAGCTACGACCCCTACTACAACCTCAGCGCCGATCGCCCGCTTCCGCCGACATATGTCGACGCCGCGCTCGATGACGGCCAGGTGCTTTATTATCAGCCGGCTCGCTATGTGGCGCAGCGTCGAACTTGTGCTGCCGATCGCGATCCCGAGCTGGTCTTCCGCATGCGGAAGGTCGGCGGCCACAGCGGCGCGTCTCATGGGCCTGGCGTAGCCGAGGAAAGAGCATTTCGCATGGCCTGGGCGCTCGAACATCTCCGACGATCAAGCAGCTGAGCGCTGGTTGTCGAGCGCACCTTCGGCGGGATGACAAGATGGCGCCGCCTCGTGCGCGACTAGAAAAGCGCATCGACGTCTCTCACGCCATGATCCTCGTCGCGATGGGGCTTATCCGCGGAACCCTCATCCCTGAAGTTCAAAACGGACTCTGGTCGCCGGCCGCTCCAGGGGCAAGGCCTCCTCAGGTCGCCGCCAAATGGACCAGCGTGGCCTCGTCGCCAAAACAACCGACAATTTGAATGCCGATTCGCAATCCGCTGGCGCTCTATGCCAAAGGTAACGACACCGAAGGTTGTCCGGCAACGTTGAAGACTTCGGTATACTGTCGGAAGTTAGGCTCGGCCTCTTTGAATTCTTCTACGGAGAGTGTCGCGCTGGTCGTCAATAACTGTCGCGATGTGGCGTAGCGACAGGAGGCTGGAATCAATTGGCCGCGAATTGTCTTCTAATGTACTTCCGAATATACTGAGCTCCGCAAAATTTTTTTTGCGTATATCACTTGACTTGTGTGGCGGTGTGACTTCAACCAGCACGTGACCATTTTTTCGAGGAGTGAACTGTCGCTTCCAGGGCGCGCCAGGACTTCCACATCTAGACGAACTCGCCCCATTTGGTCCTTGCTACTCCTTCTCAAAGGGCCGGCCGGCTGGGCTAGTTCCTCCACATACCGACAGTTCGGCTGGACTGAAAGGATGGATGAGGAGCCTAGGAAGCATCGAGGGCAGCCGCCGTATGGCGCACGGTTTGCAAAGAACAAAAAGAGCGACGCCGCCCTACAAGTGAGGTATCAGTCATCTCAAAACGCGATGGCACTGTCCGGAACATTATATTGGCGGACCCCATGCCAAGTGGCACATACTTGGCGGGTATCGGATCGAACTGGGGTCCGTTCGTCAACGCTGTCCGACAGAAATCGAGCGAACTGAAGTGCAGATCAAAGACGTGCTCCTCGCGCCAGGAAACGGCGCGTTTTTCTACGACGATCAGGCAGCTATAAGAGCCGGTGCCTCGCAGGACGGTTTTGTCTATGTGGGCGATCCCATCACGCCCGACTTCCAATCCATTCGCGTTCCGGCTTGTTCGCTGAGTGTCGGGCTTGTCCTTGTCGACGATACTGTTGTTTGGGGCGATATGATGAGCGTTCAGTATTCTGGTGCCGGTGGACGCGATGCTTTGTTTGAAACCGCTCAAATCTCGGATTTGACGTCGCGGGTTGTGGTGCCGCGGCTTCTCGATGTCGATGTGTCTCGCTACCTTGACGCCTGCGCGAACGTTTTCGAGCCTATCGAACACAAGCGGTTACCTCTCGCGATTGAGTACGGGGTCAGCCAGGCGCTCCTTCGCGCAGCGGCCCACCTTCAACGTACGACAATGGCGGAGATCGTTTGCAGTGAATTTAACCTACCGCTGCCAACGCTTAGAGTCCCGATTTACTGCCAGAGTGGCGACGCTCGCGAAATCAACGCCGACAAGATGATCCTGAAAGCCGTGGATGTCCTTCCCCACGGCCTGATCAACTCACGCCAGAAATTCGGCGCCGCTGGCCAGACCTTCATGGAGTTCGTGAGGTGGGTCGCAACGCGTACGCGCGAACTCGGCCACCCGGGGTATCAGCCGGTTCTGCATTTCGACGTCTATGGCTGGATCGGCCAGGAAATCGGCCTGGAACCCCAGCGAATTGCAGACTTCATCTGCAGGGTTGCTGATGCCGTTCCTGGTTTTACGATCAACATCGAGTCGCCGGCGGATTTTGGTTCGACGCAAGCTCAAATTGAGAACTACGCCAAGATCGTGTCGATTTTGGACAACCGGGATTCCAGTGCGCGCATTGTCGTGGATGAGAGATGCAATACGCTTGAGGATATCCGGCTCTTTGCTGAAGCGAAGGCTGTGCATCTCGTTCAAATCAAGACACCCGATGTCGGCTCAATTGCCGATGCGGCGCGCGCCGTTCTTATCTGCAAGGCGAATAGGGTTGGGGCATATGTTGGGGGGAGCTGTACCGAGACGGATCTCTCCGCTCAAGCTTCTGTCCACGTCTCGGTGGCAACCCAAGCCGACATGATGCTCGCGAAGCCCGGAATGGGCGTCGACGAGGGATTTTCCATCGTTGGGAACGAACAGAACCGGTTGCTCGCGATCCTGAACCGTCGAGCAACTGAAAATGTTGGGTGAAAAACGCGGTGTGTCACCAATGCAGAATAGCCTTGAGGGGATCACAGTTATTGCGGTTGAGCAGGCCGTGGCCGCGCCTTATGCGTCGTCTCGCCTTGCGGATGCCGGCGCCCGGGTAATCAAGATCGAACGGCCGGAAGGGGACTTTGCTCGAAGCTATGACAAGTTGGTTCGAGGGCAGAGCGCTTACTTCGTCTGGCTCAATCGGGGTAAAGAGTCGGTGTGTCTAGACCTGAGGTTGGAGGCGGACCGCGAGCTCCTCGACACGCTCATTGCCGAAGCCGACGTCTTTATCCAGAATCTGAAGCCGGGTAGTATCGAAAAACTGGGCTTCGGGTCTGCTGATCTGCGCCGACGGTTTCCGCGGCTGATCGCCTGCGACATCTCGGGTTTCGGGGACAAAGGGCCGTATTCCCATTTGAAGGCTTATGATCTCATCGTCCAGGCCGAAACAGGTCTATGCGCAATCACCGGCAACCAACAAGGGCCCGCGCGTGTAGGGGTTTCGGTTTGTGATATCTCGGCGGGCATGACAGCGCATAGCGCCATTCTTCAGGCCCTCTATCACCGCGAGGTCACCGGCGAAGGCACCAGCATCCAGGTGTCACTGTTCGATGCCATCGCCGACTGGATGAATGTTCCGGTTCTGCAAAGCGACTACAGCGGCTATCACACCGTACGCGCCGGCGTGAAGCACCCGTCGCTGGTACCCTATGGCGCCTATCGTTGCGCTGACGGCAAGGAACTCATCTTTTCGGTTCAAAATCACCGCGAATGGGTAAATTTCTGCGAGAAATTCCTGAAGCAGCCGGAGCTTACACGCGCACCTGGTTTTGCTGGTAACATGGAGCGCCTAGGTCACCGTGCGGAGCTTGATGAGGTCATTGAGAGGCGCTTTTGTGAACTGTCCTGCCATGAAGCGATGCGGGAGCTCGAGGCGGCCGGCTTGGCATATGGCCGACTGAACGAAGTGGTGGATGTTTCGAGGCATCCACACATTCGCAGGGTCGAGGTTGGCACACCCGAAGGAACCGTCGAGACGATAGCGCCGGCGGCGATTTTCAACTCTGAGCGCCCCTCGCTGCGCCCGGTGCCGGCTCTTGGCGCCCACACCGAGGCTGTCCGCGAAGAGGTTCTGGGGCGTTTGCGCGAAAGAGCCGCATCGGCGTGAGCGGCCTCTTTTCGGCAAAGTGGGCGTGCTCGCGATTTGCAGAGAGCGTGCATACTTCAGGCCATCCCGGTGCAGCCGCCCAGCAAGCTTATTCCCAACGCCCTCGCTAAAATCGACCGCAGAGGTAACTCCATGATCAAGGACACCGGTCCAACCGGTGAAAGCGCGATGTCTGTACCCCGCTGGAGATCCCTGCTCTTCGTTCCCGCTCACGTTCCGCGCTTTGTGGAGGCGGCCCACGAGCGCGGGGCAGATGGCGTCATCCTCGACCTGGAGGACTCCGTTCCTGAGGATCAGAAGGAGGAGGCACGGCGGCAGCTTTCTGAATCCGTGGCAAAGGTGGCCCGCAAGGGTGCATCCGTTTTGGTCCGGGTCAATCCTGGTTTGCGTGCGTTAGTGGCCGATCTCGATGCAGCCGTTGTGGCTGGTGTTGATGCACTTGTTCTTCCCAAGACGGACTCGGCAGAGTGGGTATCCGAGATCGCCAATGCGGTTTCGGGATTTGAACGAGAAAGAAATCTTCCGCTGGGACGCATCCAGTTCCTTGCCCAGATCGAGACCCCGGGCGCCTTGCAAAGGCTCGCGGCCATTGCTTCGGCGCATCCAAGGATGGTCGCAATGGCACTTGGTCCTGAAGACTTCAGTGCTGCTATCGGCGGCGCCCCGGAATTCGACCTTCTGTTGACGCCGAACCTTGCAGTTCTTTTTGCTGCCCGTGCGGCCGGATTGCTCCCGCTCGGTTTCATCGGAAGCATCGGCGAGTTCTCGGACATTGATAAGCTTCGCGAAGCCGCGGCGCATGCGCGGCGGCTTGGCTTTGCCGGAGCCTTGGCGATCCATCCGACACAGGTGGCCATATTTAATGAGGCTTTCTCGCCAAGCGCGCAGGAAGTCGAGTGGGCCCGCGCTGTTGTTGCAGCGGAGAACGATGCCGCTGCCCGCGGACTGTCTGCATTCTCATTGGATGGTAGGATGGTTGATCCGCCTGTGGTGCGGCGCGCCCACGAAATCCTGACCCTCTCCGGTAGCAACTGACCTAACCCCAATATCTCACATTGTTGAAGTGCATCGGGGTTCCGAATCAGAGAAAGTTGTTTTGCGACAACAGCTTAGCTTTGATCGAGGAACATCCCGATGCAAACAGAGTGTAGCGCAGAACGATTTGATTTTGCACCTGTTGAAAAGCGCTCCGTGGTGGCCGGCTTTGACGGCGGAACGATCACCTCCGACGCCGGCGCGCTTCTGTTGGGGCTGGCGGACCGGGCTATCGGACTGGTCGATCGCTTTGCCCGCTGCTTCGTGGACGTCCGCAATGCCGCGTTGATCGAGCACGCGGTGAAGACGCTGGTGGGCCAGCGCATCTTCGCCATCGCGCTCGGCTACGAGGACCTGAACGACCATGACGAGTTGCGCCACGATCCGGTGCTGGCGGTGCTGGCCGGCAAGCTTCAGGCGCGCCGCCACAAGAAATGCGCGGCCGTGGCCGGCAAGTCGACGCTCAACCGGCTGGAACTGAGCCGGCCGCAGCCTTCGCGCTATCACAAGATCAGCCACGATCCGGCGGCGATCGAAGCTTTGTTCATCGACTTGTTCATGGGCGCGTACGCGGCGCCGCCCGAGGAGATCGTGCTGGATCTGGACGCCACCGACGATCCCTTGCACGGCAACCAGGAGGGGCGGTTCTTCCACGGTTATTACGGCCACTACTGCTATCTGCCGCTCTACATCTTCTGCGGCGATCATTTGCTGTGCGCCAGGCTGCGGCCGGCCAACATCGATGCCGCCGCCGGCTCGGTTCAGGAGATCGAGCGCATCGTGCGCCAGTTGCGCGACCACTGGCCCAAGGTCCGCATCGTGCTGCGCGCCGATTCCGGCTTCGCCCGCGAGGAGCTGATGGCCTGGTGCGAGACCAACGACGTCGACTATCTGTTCGGCCTGGCCCGCAATGTCCGGTTGGCCCGGCACATCGGAGCTGAACTGGAAGCGGCCAGAGCAGAGAGCATCCTCACCAGCCGGCCCGCCCGCCGCTTCAAGGACTTCCTGTGGACCACCCGCAAGAGCTGGAGCTGCCGGCGCCGGGTCGTGGCCAAGGCCGAGTGGACGCAAGGTGCGGCCAACCCGCGCTTTGTCGTCACCTCGCTCGCCGCCGAGGCCTGGTCGGCCCGCAGCCTCTATGAGGACCTCTACTGTGCCCGCGGCGAGATGGAGAACCGCATCAAGGAATGCCAGCTCGACCTGTTCGCCGACCGCACCTCGGCGGCCACCATGCGCGCCAACCAGCTCAGGCTCTGGTTCGCCTCAATGGCTTATGTGCTGATTTGTGCGCTGCGCCGCATCGGCTTGGCCAACACCCGCCTCGCCAGGGCAAGCTGCGCCACCATCCGCCTCAAGCTGTTCAAGATCGGCGCCCTGGTCACAATCTCGGTGCGCCGCATCAAGCTGGCCATGAACTCAGCCTGCCCGTTCCAGCGCGAATGGGCCCTGACCTACGCCCGACTGGCGGCAGCCGCCTGAGCGCCCGATTCACCTTCCCGTCAACAGCAAGGAACAGCGCCGAAAAGTGACAACCGCCCCGCGGTCAATGCCGTTTGCACCAACCTCAAGCCCCAAGCCGACCCCGCCATCAGCTCTTTACCGACAGACCGTATGAGAAGTCCGGGCTAACTCCGGTCCGACCGGGAACCTTTCCCTGCTGTGCGCCAGCAAGTATTACTTGCGGCCCATCTCGTTTCGAGATAAACGCAAAGGACTGGGGGAGTTGCCTCAGTTGGGTAAAGCTGTGGATATCAGGCAGTTAAAATACTTTGTCGGCGTAGTGGAAGCCGGCAGTTTCACGAAGGCCGCTTCGCTCCTGCATGTCGCTCAGAGCGCCCTTAGCCTCCATGTGCGTCAACTGGAGGAAGGCTTCGGCACTCAGCTGCTGGTACGCGACAGGACCGGCATCAGTGTGACCGCCTCTGGAATCAAACTGCTTGAGCGGGCGCGGACGATTCTCAGGGAAGTTCGACTCACCGAGATTGAACTGACCAACACGGTGGCTTCTCCTTCCGGAGAGGTGACCATAGGCATTCCGTCCGGGGCCGCGCGTGTCCTTAGCGGTCCGCTGCTTGAATCGGTAAGAAACGAGCTGCCAAGGATCTCCCTTAAGATGATCGAGGGCATGACGGGACCGTTGGAGGAGTGGATGGCTGCCGGCCGCTTCAATCTGGCTGTCCTCTACCGCACTGCCGAGAGCGCGGGGCGGATGACGGTGCTGGCACGCGAAGAATTTTGCCTTGTGGTGCCGCCGGGTGAACCACCGTTCGAAGACGAGATACCGCTCGCCGATTTACATGCGTTCCCGCTAGCGGTTCCCATGCGCAACAACAATGTCAGGCGTTCGGTGGCTGATGTCGTTGCGCAGCACGGTTGTGTGCTTGACGTCAGATTCGAAGTCGACTCCCTTTCTACGATCGTCAATATGGTCATGGAAGGAAAAGCGTATTCTATCCTTGCCCCTTCGGCCATTCAGAGGGAAGTCTGTCAGGGACAGGTCCGAACGGTTAAAATCGTTGATCCAGTGATTACCCGCTCCGTTGTGCTTGCCGTCAACCCCAAAGATGAGCAATCTCCCGCTGTCTCTGCTGTCCGCAAGCTGATCCCCAATGTCACCAGGACATTAATCGAGAGCGGGCAGTGGCCGGCCACGGCTCCGGTCCGGGCTTAGGCATATCCGTCAAACCGAGTCCCAGTGCTATCACGCTTCCACGGCGGGCCCGAGCCGGCCATCAATCTGGATTCGAGATGGTTTTGAGCGACATTCCATATTTGACCTAGCGTGACCATCACGATGAGACTGCAGAGAAGTGGGCCCATGGTCGGAGATCGGCTGGTCTCGCATTGGCAGAAATACTCTAGCGGAGCATGGGATGTCCAACGCCACGAGCTATCAGCTTTTCATCAATGGCAGGTGGCGAGCCGGTGCTAGCGGAGCCACTCTGCCGGTCATCAATCCGGCGACGGAGATGGTATTTGCCTCGGTGGCCTCGGCGACGATACCGGATCTGGATGAGGCCCTCGCTTCGGCAGAGCGCAGCCGCAAGGCCTGGTCCTCACGGCCTGCAAAAGATCGTGGCGAGATTCTCGTAGCAGCCGCCAGGATTCTGACAGCGAAGGTTGAAGCGGCGGCTAGGGACCTGTCAGCCGAACAGGGAAAGACGATTGCCGAAGCGACAGGTGAGTACGCGCGCGCCGTCGAAACGCTGGAGTGGAATGGAACGCACGCCGAAGAGCTGTCGGCCCCGATTCAGTTAGGCCCGAACCGGATGATCGTCCCCGAGGCCCTTGGCGTCGTTGCTGCCTTTACGCCTTGGAACTATCCCGCCGTTCTCATCGCCCGCAAGCTCGCACCCGCTTTGGCAGCAGGCTGTCCGGTGATCCTTAAAGGGGCCGAAGAGACACCGAGCGCCGCAGTTCACATCGTCGAAGCTCTACTTCAAGCGGGTATTCCGGACGGCGTGATCAATCTCGTCTTTGGCGTGCCGGTGCAAATATCCCGCCATCTCCTCAGCTCGCCAATCGTGAAGGTCCTAACGTTCACGGGGTCGACCGAGGTTGGAAAACAGCTCGCCAAGCTCGCCGCGAATAACTTGCAGCGATGCATTCTTGAACTCGGTGGGCACTCCCCCGTCATTGTATGCGAGGATGCCGACCTGGCAAAAGCCATACCGGTAATTTCGGAATACAAGTTCGAGTGCGCTGGCCAGAGTTGCAATGCGCCGAGCAGGATCCTTGTCGCGCGGACT
This sequence comes from Mesorhizobium sp. M0816, assembly GCF_040320005.1. Classification (NCBI taxonomy): domain Bacteria; kingdom Pseudomonadati; phylum Pseudomonadota; class Alphaproteobacteria; order Hyphomicrobiales; family Phyllobacteriaceae; genus Mesorhizobium; species Mesorhizobium sp. M0816. The sequence continues at coordinate 25,267 of NZ_JAMYOT010000044.1, forward strand.
CTTTATGAGGAATTACTCTCCCAGATGAAGGAAGCCGCCCGCAAGATCAAGATCGGCCCACCGAACGACCCTGCGACGGAGATGGGACCGATGGCAAACGCGCGGCGGATCGAGGCCATGCAGCGTCTGATCCAGGATGCGGTCGATCGCGGCGCCCGCATCGAAACCGGTGGCACCCGCCTCGACCAGCCCGGTTTTTACTGGCCGCCAACCATCCTGACAGGCGTGCCAAAGGATGCGAAAGTGCTTCATGACGAGCCGTTCGGACCGATCCTCACCGTGGCACCGTTCGACACGATCGAGGAGGCGATCCAAGAAGCCAACGCCACTGACTATGGCTTGGCCGCCTACTTCTTCACCGGCGCCGCCAATGCGAAACGGGCGCTGATCGGTGGTCTTTCGGTAGGCGCTATCAGTGTGAATTACCTGAAAGGGGTTTCGGCAGATGCGCCGTATGGAGGTATCAAACAGAGCGGCTATGGATATGAAGGGGGCGAGCAGGGGGTGCGGAGCTTCCAGAACCTGAAATTGGTCAACGGCCTCGGCTCATTTGGATGAGATCCGGTGGGAAATAGATCGCGGATCATCGCCGGCAAGGACATCACAAGGAGCGTGGCCGACGCCCTTCAGTATATCTCGTACTACCATCCTCCAGATTATATCCGGTCTCTTTCGCAGGCATATGCGCGCGAACAGAGTCCGTCGGCGAAGAATGCCATCGGGCAGATCCTGCTGAACTCGCGCATGGCGGCCTTCGGACGGCGTCCGATCTGCCAGGACACCGGTCTCGTAGTTGTCTTTGCCAAGGTCGGCATGGACGCCCGCATCAAATCAACGGCGAGTTTCGCTGACCTCGTGAATAGGGGCGTCCGCCAAGCATATCTCGACCCCTACAATCCCCTCCGACCGTCGATCGTCTCAGATCCGCTTGCCGGGCGGGTGAACACGCGTGACAACACGCCGGCAGTCGTCCACGTGGACCTCGTGCCCGGGAACCAAATTGAGATAACCCTCGCCGCAAAAGGGGGCGGCTCGGAAAACAAGGCGCGTTTTACTACCCTCAACCCCAGCGCGTCCGTTGCCGACTGGGTCGTCGACACCGTTTCGACGCTGGGCGGCGGATGGTGTCCGCCCGGCCTGATCTCGGTCGGCATCGGTGGCAGCGCTGAAAAGGCGATGCTGCTGGCCAAGGAGGCCATGAACGAGCCCATCGATATGTCGGAACTGATCGTCAGGGGGCCGTCAAACGCGGAGGAGGCGTTGCGGATCGAGCTTTATGAACGAATTAATGCCCTAGGCATCGGCGCTCAGGGGCTCGGAGGTCTGACAACAGTCGTTGATGTCAAAGTTGCAACCTATCCTACCCACGCTGCGTCCAAGCCCGTGGCGCTCATTCCGCAATGCGCGGCCAACCGGCACCTGAAGTTTACCTTGGACGGCTCTGGACCCATCAGGCTTGAGCCGCCTGACCTTTCCGAATGGCCCCAGATCGGTGATGAGGATTTGTACATAAGCGGCGTCCGGCGGGTCAATCTCAATGCGCTCACAAAGGAAGAAACGGCAGCGTGGCGCTCCGGTGAAACCCTTCTTTTGTCCGGGAAGATGCTGACGGGCCGTGACGCCGCCCATAAGCGAATGGTGCATTTGATCGATGCCGGCAAGCCGCTCCCAGTCGATCTGCGGGGACGCGTGATCTACTACGTTGGACCCGTCCGCGCAGTGAGGGGCGAGGTCGTCGGACCGGCCGGCCCGACGACCTCAAGCCGGATGGACGGATTTACTGAAAAGATACTCGCCGAGACTGGCCTATTTGCGATGGTCGGCAAAGCGGAAAGGGGCCCGGCGGCCATCGAGTCGATTGTGAGACACAGAACACCCTATCTCATTGCAGTGGGTGGCGCTGCATACCTGATTTCAAAATCGATCAAAGCGGCGCGGATCGTTGCCTTTGAAGACCTGGGCATGGAAGCCATCTATGAATTCGAGGTGCAGGACATGCCGGTCATCGTGGCTGTCGATGTTAAGGGAAACTCCGTTCACAGTTCGGGGCCTCTTGAGTGGCGTAAGCGCATGGCGGCCGACAGCATCGCACGCAACATCGGCGTTTGAGTCTTCCCGGCTGGGCACCGGCCAGACTCCAGCGCCGGATTCTGGGCCGTAGCGGTAACACGAGCTGCATGTTGCAATGCCAATCGGCGAGCCAGATAAGAAGGGCGTTTAATTCATCTCGAAGCCGAATGCGCCGATGTAAGCACTGCATCTAACTATTCAGTGCACGCAATCAATGCTCGGATGCTGTCGAGGGTGTCAGTTAAAGCAGCGGAGGATCAAAAAAAATGCGTTATCTAGTTACGATGAGGTCTCCGCCGAAGGCGACTATACTCTCCAGTTGCGTCATCGCCCCGTTAGGCCGCGAGGCGATAGCCAAACTGCTTCTACAGCCTTTCTCCATGGATCGCTTCCACTGACTTTCGACAACCCCACTCTGGCGCATTGCGGGCCGAGAACGGATGCCGTCCACTACATTCGATCACTTCATTAATGGTAATATTGATTGGCATGAATTGCGCTGTCGACAACGGCTTGAGAGCAAAAGGTCATGAAGTCGAAATCTGATCCTGTGCGCCTAGACGCTTGGGACGTCCGGATTCTCTCAGAGATTCAGTCAGACGGTCGGATTTCGAAAAGCGAGCTCGCAAAGCGTGTTCATCTTTCGGCTTCGGCCTGTTCGGAACGGCTCCGTATACTCCAAGCCGCAGGAATAATTGAGGGGTTCTACGCGCGACTAAGTCCAGCGCTCATCGGGGGCATGATCTGCATAATGGTGGAGGTGGTTCTGGATCGTCATCGTCTGGAGGATCAACGGAACTTCGAGACTGCGATCCAAGAGACGCCGGAAATCCTGGACTGCTGGGCTATCGGGGGGCGGATCGATTATCTTATGCGAGTTTCATCTCCCTCTATGGCTGCGTATCAGGATTTCATGGAGGGACTGCTGCAGGCAGGCTTAGGGATCGATCAATACTACAGCCTTATCGTGACGAAACCAGTGAAATCCAATTCACCAATCCCTTTGTCCGCACTAAGTCAACGGTAAACTCCCGAAGCCGTGGTTTCCACGGCGATTGGTGCCGATCCAGCGAATTCGTCGGCTAAAGACATGCATTTCCGTGAAACTCGAGAGGCGTTTGCCGGTATGCTTTCAAGAGTTAATAAAGCGCCCTGCGAATTGGATTTAAAAACCGCAGGGGTTCTCATGATCAGAATACTAAAAGTCGGAGGAGAGTTTGATGTCCACGTTTTTTACGAAGGCGGCAATCGCCGCGAGCTTTCTGTCGTTTCTGTCAATCTCGGCTTTAGCTGAGGATGTCGGGATAATTGACCTCAGTGATGCGAAGGGTTGGGTTGACAGGCAACCGCCACCTCCAGACGGCCTCCACATTCGCGAAGTGAAGATCTGGGCCCCGACCCCCTGCCACCACGCTGTGATGAAAGCCGCCGGAGAATCAAAGTCTAGTCCACCTGTACCTCAGTTTGAGGTCACGATTGAGGAGCCCGCAACAAACGTTGTCTGCGTCCTTGTTGTTAGTAAAGTCACCGTGGAACCATTCGATGTAGACGATTATACGGGCGGCTTGCAGGTCCAGATTTTCTACAGGGGCCACGAGGGACAGCTACTCGAGTTGCAAGAGGTTCACTGAAGGCCCGCGAGTAAAAAAATGCCCGCCGGCATTCGTCCGGCGGGGCTAGTTTGCCGCGCGGCGCGGTTTAAGCAAACTGGCGGAGGCGCAGCTGTTCTAAAAGCTATCCTCATTACAAATATACGTTGGTAGTTCTAGCGTGTGCGACCGATCCCGTTGAGCACCGTAGAGCGGGAATTCTCCCACTTCCTGTCAGAAAATTGCGGGATATGTGCGCGGACAGCGAGAAAACGCCGAATTCCTGCGACGATGGGGCGGTTATTCGCGCAACGCGGTCCGTTTGGCGCTGCTATACTCACGAAGCGGGCATTGAGCAATCCGTTATCGAGGATTGCCTAGAAGGACGGAAACTGGGGAATAGAAATCACTGAAAGCAGCCTGATTACTGAAGGTCGAATGTTCCGGCAAATTGCTGGTGATCGACTGAAGTGTTTGCCGGGCAGCTTTGGCGTTGCCCTTGCCGAAGCAGCCCAAATAAGAAACCATTTGGCCGGAAGAAGGTGATTCCCATATCCGAAATGGCACATTCCAGGTTTAGGTGGAGATCATCAAGTAGTGGGAGCGCAAAATACCAGAGAGATTTGAGTGCTAAGAGTCCGTTTGAGAATTGGTTCAATGGCTGTTCTGCGCATCAAAAGACTGCCCACGGCGACGTGGATCATGGCTTCGGAGAGGTCGATGCGTCGTTCGTAGTCGCGCACGAGACCATAGCGCCGGTCGTATTCGATTGCATGCGCTAGACCCGACCGTCCAGTCGGTGTCGGCTAAGCGGGATTCCCAAGAAGGGCTCATCGGCGGCTCCTTCCGAAGTGCTTAGGTCCGCACCTCCGGGATCGAAGTCTGCCGCCGATGCGAAGGGCGCCTTGACCAAGGCGCCCTTCATTCTAGAGCGTCGAGCATTCTGACTGAATCGAACGGATTGCCGTCGTGTAGCGACGACCTGCTGTCAGAAAATCTGGATTTGAATATCACGTCGGGGGATGTTGTTGTCTACAGAGCGGTACAGCGGCTTAGGACTTCCACTGTCATTCGTTCTTGATTGCTGAAACGGAAGACGAAGGTGGTTGCCGGAGAACCGAATGACGTGCGATTGAAAAACGTTGACAGCCAATGGATTGTCCAGGTCGTCGAAAATGGCAAAATAACTCGGCATTTATTCGACGCTCAAGCCGTTGCCGAGAGCTACGCCGAAGGCCAGCGAATTAGGCTCGGCCTGCCTGGAAGGCCACCGATCAGTTGACAAGCGTTGAACCTGGATTAGGAGGAGAACCCGGTGGATGAGCGCCCTAAGAGGCTCCGCGAAACACCAGACTTCATCATCAACGATGTACTCGACCTCGCCGAGTACTCCGATCGCCGTATTGTCACTACCCTAGTTGATACGCACGGAGTTCGCCTTCGTCTCCACCTCACAGTCGTGACCTCAGAATTGCTTTGCGAGCGAATTGCCAACGCGCTGGAGCGCCGGTACGGCGAATAGCGACCTAAGAGTTCTCTCTGTCTAGTGGATGTGGCGACCGTGTGGATAAGATCAGATCGGTAGTACAAGCTGCTCGTCCGATACTAAGCCGCCTGTTAGGGTAGCGCATACTTTATTGAAATTCTGAGGGTAGGGGCGGGGAACTGCATAAGTCCGCCGCGGGGCACATGAGCGTAGAAGACATGGTAAGACCGGTGAAGACATCCGCTCCTGGACAATATCTGGGATACGCGGTGCAGCCAGTACGATTCTGCTACCACTTACTGCGCGCCGCCCATGGAGAGCTGGTGTCGCTTGAATATATGGACGACGTCGCTATCCATCGTCCTTCGGGTCAAGTGGCACTTGAGCAATGCAAGAGCTCAATTCGGCCGAAGCTCATTACCGACAAATCAATTGACCTTTGGAAGACCTTCGGCAACTGGGTGGACATATGTGCTGCCCACGGGCTGGAACCGGGGAACACAGAGTTCATCCTCTATGTGGCTCCCGGCGAAGCTGGTCCCATCGTCGAAGCCCTTCACGCGGCAAACACGGATGACGCGGCTAACGCGATCATCACCAAACTCAAGAGTTGGCTGACCCCAAGTACGGTAGGAAAGGGATTCGGCGAACATCTCCAAAGATTCCTGGTTGCCGGCGATCCCGCATGCGCTGCAATCATCAAGAAATTTAGGTTCGATGCCGAGACGGACCCACTGGATGGAATCCGCGAGATTTTGCGCGCCACTATTACCGAGTCAGCTGTAAATGACTTTTGCAGTGCTGCGATTGGACGTGCCAAGGAGGACGCCGAACGCCTAATCCGAGATGGCAAGTCGCCAGTCGTCGATGCGCAAGCGTTTCGGCGTCGCTTTCAAGCGTTTGTGCGAAAACACAATCTTGCAGGCCTGCTCAACTCGACGACCGCTGCACCTGGTACGGCGGACATAGAAAAGACCATTGCGTCGGCACCAATGTTTGTCCGCCAGCTCGAAGCCGTGGAGCTCACCCCAGAGCTTATCGTCGGTGCTGTGAGCGCTTGTCTGCGCTCGACTGCCGACAAGATCAAATGGGCTGCCGACGGTGACATCGTCGAAGACAGCCTTGATGAGTTCGACGCGGGCTTGCAGCAGCGCTTCTCGCTCGTACGCGACGAAGTCGAGGACCTTCATGCCGCGCACGATCCCAAAAAGCGCGGCCGATTGGTCTACAGGCGTTGTGCTACCGTGCAGATGCCACTTGAAGGACGGACTCTGCCCAATCACTTCGTCGAGGGAGCATACAACGATCTGGCGAATGATCTTCGTGTCGGTTGGCATCCGTCGTATCAAGATATCCTTGGGAAGAATTGGGCATGACGGAGAGACTCTCAGCCGTTGAGCTGGTTCAAAACCCAGCGTTCGGTTCGACGATCGTTTGGAATTTCATTCATGGGTTCCAGGAGGAATCCATGGATCGCCTTCCGAATATGGAATTGATGTTTCTTGTTTTTCCGATCGTCATGCACACGCAGACAATGGAAGTGGTCACATCCACGCGGGTCGGATCAGGATTAGGGAAGTTCGTCGCCAATCTTTCAGAAAATCGTGAAGACCTGCTTGCCCTTCACGATCGCGCCCTCGCGATGCGGCTTTTTACTCTCGAGTCCATCGGCACGGGTGTTGCGAGCAAAATCGTTAGCCTTGATTACGGGACTGCAACGTTGCGCGCGAATGAAGTCAAGCTTCCTAAGCCACCTGAGAGGTTAAAAGCACACGGTCCGGCAGCAGAAAAATTGGGCCGGTGGATAGCGCGCGTCCCGGCAAATCATGCCTTCTCCATCCTACAGGTTCATCCCTGATGCATTTTCAGATTCTCAAACTCATCCTCTGGCCCAAAGGCGATTTTGCGCCGCGCGAAGTTGAATTCGAACCAGGTATGGTCAATGTCATTAGCGGTGCATCAAAGACCGGCAAGTCCGCTGTCATTCCGATCATCGACTATTGTTTGGGATCGGGAAAATGTCGAATTCCCGTCGGAACCATCCGAAATGCCTGCGCGTGGTTTGGCGTTTTGATCGAGACGCTGGATGGACAGAAATTGCTGGCCCGGCGAGAGCCGGGGGATGCGCAGCAGACTGGTGACATGTTCGTCCTGGAAGGAGGCGGTATCGAAATTCCGAACCGCATCGACCAGAAGAACGCAACGGTCGATGAAGTGAAGCGAATGTTCGACCGCCTTGCTGGACTGTCACAGCTACGGCTTGATCCCGATGCCTCTGAACAAAGTTTCCAATCCAGGGTCAGTTTTAGAGACCTGACAGCCTTCATGTTCCAACCGCAATACATAGTCGCCAATCCGATGGTGCTATTCTTCAACGCGGACACAACCGAGCACCGCGAGAAACTGCGGGCGATCTTTCCTTACGTTGTTGGGGCTTTGACCCCTGCGATGCTGGCCGCTCGCTGGGAAATTGACAGGCTTCAACGGCTACTGCGCAGAGCAGACAGTGATCTGTCGGGCATTCGCCGAGGCGTCCGAGCGTGGCAAGCTGAAACACAAGCGTGGATGCGCCAAGCGATCGAATTTGGTCTACTGCCTGTAGGCACCATCGTCCCCGAGGAGTGGCCCGAGACCGTGGACCTTTTGCGTCAGGTGGTGCAATCAGATACGCGTCTCGCCAATACCACGGTCGACTCCATCGAACCAACCTTGGTTCAACTTGAGCAGCTACGTCAGGGAGAGTCGGCTGCAGCAGCGCTCGTTTCTCAACACAGGCAGCGTCTCAATGAAGTTCAAAAACTGATCGAGAGCAGCTCTAGCTATGGGGCCGCAATTCGCATTCAGCGCGATCGTCTCAGTATCGCATCATGGCTGAGCAGCTTTGCCGGTCGAACGGACGATCCTATCGCCGCACTGACAGGCTCCGGCCGTGAGAAACTCGACCAACTCACTGAGGCGCTATCCGGAATAGAAATTGAGCTGCGAAGCCAGCCTCTTCTTTCTGACACGTTCGATCGAGAGCGACTTCGGCTGCGCGGGCTCGTTGAAGAGTCCACAGCTCGTTTGAGTGGCATCAGGCAAGAAATTTCTATTCTCGAACGCAGGTCCGATGAAGTCAGCAAGGCAATTTATCGCTCCGACCGCATCGAACGCTTTCTCGGCAGACTGGAGCAAGCGTTGGTCACTTATGATCGCGCGGACGAAACGTCCGAGCTCAATGCTCGCGTTCAGCAGCTAACTGAGCAAATTGAAAAGTTGCGGAAGATTTATTCTGAGCAGCAAGTGAAGGCTCAGACCAACAACGCTCTTCGGATCATAGAGAATTTTGCGGCACAAATTATCCCAACGCTCGACGCAGAATGGAAGGAAGCTCCTATCAAGCTTCTAATCGACGATCTCACAATTCGTGTCATTCATGCGGACCGTTCGGACTTTCTCTGGGAGATAGGCAGCGGCGCCAACTGGCTCGCCTACCACGTTGCATTAACGCTGGCGCTCCAACGGTTTTTCCTCGAAGAGGGCAATCATCCTGTCCCGGCGCTTCTAATTTATGACCAACCAAGCCAAGTGTATTTCCCACGAAATCTCGATCAGGGCACTGATGACGTCCCAGTGCGCATCAGAGACGTGGATATTTCTGCCGTTCGCGCCGTGTTCGAAGCCCTCGGCAGAGAGGTTGTGCGTGCAAAAGGCCGTCTACAGGTGATCGTTCTCGACCATGCCGGGTTTGACGTCTGGGGCGAGATCGAAGGTGTGACGCTTGCCCAGGAGTGGCGCGACAACACAAAACTGGTTCCGCCGGAGTGGCTAGGATCGGCGCAACAATGATTGATCGTGGGGGGTAGCGGCCCGTTTGGCTGGCTAACGAACGAGGGCCTGGATCGAACCAAGCGCTACGCTCGCGAGAACGGGATTAAGAAAATGATCATTTGCCCCAAGTTGCCGGGTTGAGGGGTGTGCGATGCCGAATGTCTCGCGCCTTGTGCAAAGAATTCATTTTGAAGATTTTGGTGGGGCCGAATTCGAGAGGCTCGTCTTTGCATATCATGTCCGGGCCGGATGGACCGAGATCGCCTGTGACGTGCTCCCCTGAAATGTCCTCGGTTTGAGGTTAGCCTGTTCCTCGGATGAGGAGACAGGCAATGAAGCGATCGAGATTTTCTGACGAACAGATCATCGGCATTTTGAAGGAACACCAGGCTGGGCTTTCGGCGACGGATCTGTGCCGCAAATACGGTGTGAGCGACGCGACGTTCTATAAGTGGCGCTCGAAGTATGGCGGCATGGATGTGTCGGAGGCGAAGCGGCTGAAGAGCCTTGAGGAGGAGAACGGCAAGCTGAAGCGTCTGCTGGCCGATGCCATGCTCGACGTCTCGACCTTGCGCGAGATGCTCGGAAAAAACTTCTAACGCCCGGGTCGAGGAGGACTGCCGTGACCTGGGCGATCGAGAACAAGGGCTATTCGCAGCGTCGCGCCTGCGGGCTCGTCGGCATGGAGCCGCGGGTCTACCGCTACCGTCCGTCCCGACCGGATGATGCCGGTTTGCGCAAGCGGCTGCGGGATCTGGCCGCCGAACGCCGGCGCTTCGGCTATCGTCGGCTGCACCTTCTCTTGAAGCGCGAAGGCGTGGCGGTGAACTGGAAGAAGCTCTATCGCCTTTATCGCGAGGAGCGGCTGACGGTGCGCAAGCGCGGTGGTCGCAAGCGGGCCTTGGGCACCAGGGCGCCGATGGCGATACCGCAGGGCGCCAACCAGCGCTGGAGCCTCGACTTCGTCTCCGACACGCTGACCGATGGTCGCCGCTTCCGGATACTATGCGTCATCGACGACTTCAGCCGGGAGTGTCTGGCCACGGTCGTCGACAACTCGATCTCGGGTGAGCGTGTCGCCCGCGAACTCGACATCATCGCCGAACATCGCGGCTACCCCTGCATGATCGTGTCGGACAACGGCACCGAGCTGACCTCGAACGCCATTTTGGCTTGGCAGGAGGATCGGCATGTCGAATGGCACTACATCGCACCGGGCAAGCCGATGCAGAATGGCTTCGTGGAAAGCTTCAATGGTCGGCTACGCGATGAGTGCCTCAACGAACGGCTCTTCACCAGCTATCGGCACGCCCGCAACAGCATCGAAGAATGGAGGATCGACTACAATGTGAATCGCCCACACACGAGCCTCGATGGGCTCACCCCGCTTGAATATGCAACCCGATCCGTCAAGGATCACAACGTGAACAGGGCTAACTTATAGACGCGGACAAAACGGGGAGCACGTCACCTGGTATGGGCAAGCCGGGGGCGACCACGGGCGCGATATCTTCGGAAGTCAGTTGCTTGACGATGGCACGCGCTGCCGGGCGGTCATTCAATGCGTCAATCGTAGCAGCCTTACCCAAAATAAGGCTGAGCATGACATGCAGAGGATGCTTTCCTCTCCCTCGAAGATTGATGCACTCAAATTCGTAACGCGCGGCGCGGTGTCCGCAATGCGCCGAGACGCCATTCAAACATTTGCCAAAGCAAACGGCATAAAAAATCTATCAATCTGGTCAGGCGTAGAGTTCGAGGAACATCTGCGCCTGATCGGCGAAGATCTTCTTAGGCGCTTTTGCGCTGGGGAAGTTTTTCCAGATAGGGCTGACGAATTGCTCCGTTTTGCCGACGACTTATCGGCCTTACAGATGGCGATGCCCTTGCTCAGATGGCAGCCGCATTCGATCGTCCTGCATTTCGAACACCGTTCCTCGAAGAGTGTTCGCTATCGGCGTTTCAGCAGGCCATTGAAGATACCATCGCCGCGCTGAATACCGGCATTTGGCGAACGCGAGAGGGCGATGAGATACGTCGGATACCTTCGCTGCATCACCTGCGTGACCAGCGAGTTAAAGCGAGCGTTTCGCGCGCCGTTCAATTGATTGATCAATTGCGGCGCACCTTTGTGTCAGGTCTGCGAGACAAGAGCATCAGACTTTGTGCATGTGGAAGTAGTGACTGCACGACATTTAATGTCGAACGCGCCGCCGGGATCAAGTTAGACAAGATTCGATCAGAGGCCCTCGGAGCCTTTCGAGATGCGTACCCAGGGTTTCGGGTGGAAATCGCGTAATCGCTGCTTATCTCAAAGTCTGCGGAAGATGCCTTCGGCGTAAGCGGGCAGCTGAGGAGGGCGTCGATATCGCTGTTTGGCCAGCCATTGGCAATGCGCTCGAGGGTCAGGGTGAGCCAGGCGTGTGGATCGACCTGATTCATCTTGGCGGTGGTCAGCAGCGTGGCGATGGTGGCCCATGTCCGTCCGCCGCCGTCGCTGCCCGCGAAGAGGCTGTTCTTTCGGGTAATTGTGAAGACCGATTCATTATGCACCTCCTTTTCAAATGGCGGAAAACAGCGATTCCTGGTTGTCGTCGTGGATGCGATGCGGAGTATTGCGCGCCAAATCGGCCTTGATCCGTTCGTCTTCGAGGTCGCTGGCGCGGATCTGGTAGGGTGCGCCGCGCATGACCTGCTCGGCAGGC
>NZ_JAMYOT010000045.1:0-35970 GCF_040320005.1 Mesorhizobium sp. M0816
GGGGCCGAGCGTGACCTTCACCGCGTCGGCGAGGATGTTGACGCCGCGCAGCATGCGCTCACGAGCGTCGCGGGAGAATTTTACGTCTTTGGCAGCCATTTTTAGCTCCTGGCAGGGGCTTGGATTGAGCCCGAAGATTTAAACGAGGGTGAGGCCGATATTCAGCCGATGATGCCCATGATGTCGGATTCCTTCATGATCAGAAGGTCTTCGCCATTGAGCTTGACTTCGGTGCCCGACCACTTGCCGAACAGGATGCGGTCACCGGCCTTGACGTCCAGCGGGACGAGCTTGCCGGCTTCGTCGCGGGCGCCGGAACCGACGGCGATGATCTCGCCTTCCTGCGGCTTTTCCTTAGCCGTATCGGGGATGATGATCCCGCCCGCGGTCTTGGATTCGGATTCGACCCGACGAACGACCACGCGGTCATGAAGCGGGCGGAACTTCGACTTTGCCATTTTTTATTCCTCGATGAGAATGGTGAGAACAGTTCCTCCGTCCGGCGGCGCCGGACATGTGGTTAGCACTCATCTTGGGGGAGTGCTAACGTGGCGCTGAAATAGGCTGGCAGCTCGTGCGAGTCAAGGCGCCCGCTGGGCATAATCAGGACAATTGCTTCAAACGGATACTTGACCAAGTCAACTAAATCGCTGATCTTGCCGGGAGGAGGATGCCATGACCATTCATCATCACCCAGGCAAGGAGCGGATCGACGCGGTGCGAGCCTTCAACCGCTTCTACACCCGCCAGATCGGGCTGCTCGACGAAGGGCTGCTGAAAAGCACCTTCTCGCTGACCGAGGCGCGGGTGCTCTATGAGCTGGCGCATCGCGATGGCCTGACCGCCACCGACCTTGCGCGCGATCTCGGCCTCGATGCCGGTTATCTCAGCCGGCTGCTGAAGAAGTTCGAGGAGCGTGATCTGGTCGAGCGCGCCACGATCGAGGCGGATGCGCGGCGCTCGTCGATCGCGCTGACCAAGGCCGGGCGGCAGGCCTTCGCGCCGCTGAACCAGGGTTCGCACGACCAGGTCGCGGCTTTGCTCGAACGGCTTTCGGTTGCCGAACAGGACAGGCTGGTCAAGGCCATGCAGACGGTGCAGCGTTTGCTGGGCGGAAGCGCCGAGCCCAAAATTCCCTATATGCTGCGGCCCCTGCAAGTCGGCGACATCGGCTGGATCATTCATCGCCAGGGCCTGCTCTACGCGCAGGAATATGGCTGGGACGAAACCTATGAAGCGCTGGTCGCCGAAATCCTCGGTGCCTTCGTCAAATCCTTCGATCCGAAATGGGAACGCAGCTGGATCGCCGAGCGGGAAGGGGAGGTCGTCGGCTCGGTCTTCGTCGTGCGCCAGTCGGACGCGGTGGCGAAGTTGCGCCTGCTCTATATCGAGCCTTCGGCGCGCGGCCTCGGGATCGGCAAGCGGCTGGTCGAGGAATGTGCCGGCTTTTGCCGCGCCAGGGGTTACAGGACACTGACGCTGTGGACCAACGACGTTCTCGCCGCCGCTCGCCACATCTATGAGGCTGCGGGCTTTAAATTGACCAACGAGGAGCGCCACCATTCCTTCGGCAAGGATCTGGTCGGCCAGAACTGGAATTTGGAGCTGTAGCAGCGCCGCAGAATTTCGAGCATCGGCCTGGGGCGGTCGCTCAGGTCACAGGCTTAATGTTTTGGTTCAAGCGAAAGAAATTGGTGGGATCATACTTGTTCTTTAGTGCGGCCAACCTCGAATAATTCTCGCCGTAAGCCGCCAGAACCCGATCAGTGCCCTCTTCGCCGAGATTATTCGCATAGACGCCGCCGGTCGAGAACGGTCTCATTGCATCCCACAGGTCGCGCGCCCATCGGATGTGCGTTTCGTCGTCAGACGGATTGTCCCAGATCGATATCGGGAAGCAATCGTAAAGTGCATCTCTGTTGGCGTAGGGCGTTCCGTCCATCGGTACTCGCGAGATGGCGCCGCCAACCTGCTGCAGGACCAGAAGCGATTCGCTGGGTGCAGCCATGTAAGCCGCAAGCATGGTATCGATCGCCTGATCTGTGATTTCGCGCATGAACTGCGCCTTCCAGTAGTAGCGCCGCCCGCGCGGAAAGAGGCTGTCCCCGGCCGATTGGATTTGAAGATAGGGGACAGGAGCAATCCGGCGCTCAACTGGCGTGCCATACTCTCTCAGAGGTTGAATGATTTGCTGGCCTTCGTCGAGTGGGCCGATGTAGCACGCCGATATGCTGAAGAAGCGTTCGCCCGAGGGCACCGTCACAAGTGCTGCATCCAGGCTCAGCTCATCCGGGGCGCCGCTCGAGAACGCACGATAGAACCGCATCGCTTCGCGTGCCTCTTCGTAGCGGTACAGCATCGATCCCGCGATGAGGAGCGGACCCACGGGATGGAGCTTGTATTCGAAGGTGGTGACTATTCCGAAATTGCCGCCGCCGCCCCGAATGCCCCAGAACAAATCTGCATTTTCGGCCGCGTTTGCCGTGAGCAACCGGCCGCCCGCTGTCACGATTTCGACAGCGACAAGGTTGTCGCAGCTCAGTCCATGTTTGCGGCCAAGCTTGCCGAACCCGCCGCCGAGTGTCAGTCCGGCTATGCCGGTATCCGCGTTGACACCTATGGTCGTCGCAAGACCATGGACCTGTGTGGCTGCATCGAACTCGCCCAGGTTCAGGCCGGCTTCTGCGCGCGCAACACGGCGGATCGGGTCGACTTCGATCCGCTTCATGCGTGACACATCGATCACCAAGCCGCCGTCGCATACCGAACTGCCGGCGACGTTATGACCACCGCCGCGGACGGCGACGAGGAAGCCTTGCGATCGGGCGAAGTTGACGGCCGTGACGACATCGCTGGATTCGGCGCAATAGAAGACAGCCGCCGGCCTCTTATCGACCATGCCATTCCAAACTCTGCGCGCCTGGTCATAGCCAGGGTCGTCCGCAAGGATCAGATCGCCGCTAATCGCCTGCCTGAGCCGGGCGATATCTGGCGCCTGCAACGTCGGCTCGGAACCGTCTATAAGCTTGAACATGCTCATCAAGGGATACCCTTCGTGATCCAGCACGGTTGGACAGGCCGCTGTCGTTCACCGGATCACAATGATCTCATGCGGCGCCATTCGCTGCAAAATCGAATATCTCAGTCGCTGGATGAGCTAAATTCATCTAAACTGCCTGGATGAGAAAACTTCCGCCGCTCGGGTCGCTTCGCGCCTTCGAAGCCGCTGCCAGGCTGATGAGCTTCAGGAAGGCCGCGACGGAACTCGGAGTGACGCCAACGGCCATCAGCCACCAGATTCGATTGCTGGAGGAGGTCTGTGGGCAACTGCTGTTCCGGCGGCGCCCACGACCGCTCGTGCTCACAGGCGTGGGCGAACGGCTATTCCCGGTAATTTGCAGCGGCTTCGACGCTTTCGCTGCGGCAATAGCATCAGCTTCGGCCGGAGTTGGCCAACGCCCGTTGCGCGTGACGAGCCCAAATGCATTTGCCAGCCGATGGCTGGTTCCGCGCCTGTCGAAGTGGCGCGAACAGCATCCGAACATTCCACTGGAGATCATCGGGACAGACGCTGTTCTGGACCTGCGAGCCGGTGACGCCGACGTCGCGATCCGCTATGCGCGCAGGATGCCGCGGGATGTTCCCGCGCAGGAAATTTTTCGGGACGCATTCTTTCCGGTATGCAGCCCGGAGCTGTTCGCAGGAGGCGACCGACAGATCGAGCGCGCCGCCGATCTGCTGCAATACCCGCTCATCCATTTCAATTGGACGAACCGCGACCCGGAAGCGCCGACTTGGCAACGATGGCTGGCGATCGCACGCTCGATCGATCCCAGCATCCCCAATGCCAACCAGGCATGGGACCTAAGCTTCCGCGAAGAGCTGCACGCGATTGACGCGGTAGCGGCAGGCCAAGGTATCGCTATCTGCAGCGATGTGGTCGTCAGTGGCGAACTCGAGGCTGGCAGGCTAGTCAAGGCACATGATCTCTGTCTGCCAGGCTATGGCTTTTACCTTGCCTGCGTAGCCAATCACCCCCGACAAGCGCATATCGAAGCGTTTTCCGCCTGGATGAGATCGATGGTCTGAGCATCTGAACGCCGATCTTCCGCATGCTCGTCACAAGCGCCCGGCGTAATAAATTGCTAACCACATCGCCCTGCACCGACTGCCATGCACACTTGCCGGCTTCTGGCACAATCCGGCTCCTTGAATTATGAGCACGCTTATTATATATGTCGCTCATGGTTTCCGACGGCATCGACAGATTGGGCTTTTTGATCCACGACGTGCAGCGCCTGATGCGCAAGCGCTTCGAGGCGCGCGCCAGTGGTTTCGGCCTTTCTTCGGCGCAATGGCGGCTTCTGGTACGTGTCGCCAAGGAGGCGGGTGTCGCGCAGGCGCGGCTTGCCGAGCTTCTCGAAATCGAGCCGATCAGCGTCTCGCGTCTTGTCGATCGCATGGAGGAGGGCGGCTGGATCGAGCGCCGTTCCGACGCAACCGACAGGCGAGTGCGCATGATTTTCCCGACCGCCAAGGCGAACGCGGCCTACACCCATGTCAAGAGCCTTGCCGGCGAGGTTTATGAGGAATCGCTCGTTGGCGTTTCGCCGGAAGATCGCCGCGTCCTGGTCAGGGCGCTGGAGACAATGGTGCAGAATCTTGCAGATGGTGAGACGCCGCCCTCGGAAAAAGTGAAGAATACGGAAGGCGCAGCAGGATGAACGCGGTAGCCAAACTAGATGAGAATGCGGCCAAGCTGGAGATGGAAGCTCCCGCGAAGCCGGCGGCAGCTCCGGTAACGGTCGCTCCGCAGATAGCTCCGGCACCGGTGGCGCCGAAGAAGAAGCGCCGTGCCGGCCGCTTCCTTTTGATGTTTGTGCTGCCCGCTGCGTTGATCGCCGGCGGCAGCTATGTCTGGGTGACCGGCGGCCGCTATCAGGAGACCGAGAACGCCAATCTGCAGCAGGCCAAGGTGTCGATAGCCGCCGATACGGCGGGCCGCATCGTTCAGGTCGACATTTTCGACAACCAGTCTGTCAAGCAGGGCGACGTGTTGTTCGCTATCGATCCCGAGCCCTACCGGATCGCATTGGCCCAGGCCGACGCGGCGGTGGCCGGCGCACGGCTCAATGTCGAGCAGTTGCGTGCGGCCTACAGCCAGGCGCTGGCGCAGGAGAAGTCCGACGAAAGCCAGGTCCAGTACGCGCAGTCGCAATATGACCGCGCCGCCGACCTTGCCCAGAAGGGCATCAACGCCAAGTCGTCTCTGGACGAAGCCAAGAACGACCTCGACAAGGCGAGGCAGCAGCTGGCCGTGGCCCAGCAAGGGATCGTCAGCGCCAAGGCGGCACTTGGCGGCAATCCCGACATCGAGACCGACAAGCATCCAACGGTAATGGCGGCGCTCGCCGCACGCGACAAGGCGGCCTACGATCTGGTCCAGACTACGGTCAAGGCACCTGCCGACGGCATCATCAGCCAGGCCGCTTCGTTCAAGGTCGGCCAGTATGTCGGTTCGGGCACGCCGCTGTTTTCGCTGGTTGAGACCGGCGACACCTGGGTCGACGCCAATTTCAAGGAAACCCAGCTCACCAACATGAAACCCGGCCAGAAGGCCGAAATCATGGTCGATACTTATCCGGGCAAGACGTTCGAAGCCACCGTCAAGGCGATCGGCGCCGGCACCGGCGCCGAGTTCTCGCTGCTGCCCGCGCAGAACGCTACCGGCAACTGGGTCAAGGTCACGCAGCGCATTCCGGTCCGCCTGGAATTGACCGATGCCGACGCCAAGGCGGCGCTGCGCACCGGCATGAGCGCGACCGTCACGGTGGACACCGGCGTTTCCCGCGGGCTGCCGAGCATTTTCCGCCGCGCCACGGCAGGCGAGGCCAGGTAAAGAGGCCTGGTAGCGGCCGCATAGCAAACAGCGAGATGGATGCAGGATTGGTCCGAGGGAGGCGCAGGAAAAGTTGAATGCGTAGACGGGCTGCGCTGTAGCCTGCCTGAGCAGACAACGCCGCGCAGGATCTTCGGTCCTCAGGTTTCCGGGCGGCAGGCGCCCGCTTTGTCGAGACGCTCAGTCGATGTAACCCCCACATCGATGCTCGCGTCCCACCGCGATGAGGGTCTCTCTACAGCGGGGCCTCGCCGTCCGGAAACCTAATGTACACGTTTTTGTTACCTGCTGGAAGTTTTACGTCATGAGCAGCCCAGAACCCTTTCGCGAAGTACCGCACCGCGGCCTGATCACAGTTGCGCTCATGCTTGCGACGATCATGCAGGCGCTCGACACGACGATCGCCAACGTTGCGCTGCCGACCATGACCGGCGATCTCGGCGCCTCCCCCGACAACATCAACTGGGTGTTGACCTCCTACATCGTTGCCGCCGCGATCATGACGCCGGTGACCGGCTGGCTGGCCGACCGCTTCGGTCGCAAGGAGCTGTTCCTGACGGCCGTGGTCGGTTTCACCGTCTTTTCAATGCTGTGCGGCATCGCCTGGAGCCTTGAGACCATCGTTTTGTTCCGGCTCATGCAAGGCGTGTTCGGCGCGGCCATCGTGCCGCTGTCGCAGACCTTCCTGCTCGACATCAACCCCAGGGAACGCCACGGCCAGGCCATGGCTATCTGGGGCGCGGGCATCATGCTGGGACCGATCCTTGGCCCGACGCTGGGTGGCTGGCTGACCGAGAATTTCAACTGGCGCTGGGTGTTCTTCATCAACCTGCCGGTCGGCATCATCGCCTTCCTCGGCATGGCCGCATATCTTCCCAGCGTCGCCCGGCGGGTGCGCAGCTTCGATTTCTTCGGCTTCACCATGCTCTCGCTCGGTGTCGGCGCGCTGCAGCTGATGCTCGATCGCGGCGGCGAGGTCGACTGGTTTTCCTCGATCGAGATATGGATCGAGCTTGGTCTTTCCATCACCGGCTTCTGGGTATTCACCATACATACGTTGACGGCGGAGCACCCCTTTATCGACCCCAAGATCTTCCTCGATCGCAATTTCGTCACCGGGCTGGCGTTCATCTTTGTCATGGGCGTGCTCATCCTGGCGAGCATGTCGCTGCTGCCGCCAATGCTGTCGACCATCTTCGGCTATCCGACCCTCACCATCGGCGTCGTCCTGGGGCCGCGCGGTGTCGGCACGATGATCGCGATGCTGTTCGTCGGGCGGATCATGCACAGGATCGATGCCAGGATCCTCGTCGTCATCGGCTTCCTGCTGACCGCGCAATCGCTCTACACGATGTCGAGCTTTTCGCCGCAGATGGACAACTGGCTTATCCTCAGTTCCGGCGTCATCCAGGGCCTTGGAATGGGAATGGTGTTCGTGCCGCTGTCCACCGTGGCTTTCGCCACGCTCGACGCACGTTTCCGCACCGATGCAACGGCGCTGTTCAGCCTGGTGCGCAATCTTGGCTCGTCGATCGGCGTATCGGTGGTGACGGTTCTGCTGGTACG
Organism: Mesorhizobium sp. M0816; assembly: GCF_040320005.1. Classification (NCBI taxonomy): domain Bacteria; kingdom Pseudomonadati; phylum Pseudomonadota; class Alphaproteobacteria; order Hyphomicrobiales; family Phyllobacteriaceae; genus Mesorhizobium; species Mesorhizobium sp. M0816. The sequence continues at coordinate 7,466 of NZ_JAMYOT010000045.1, forward strand.
CAACACGCAGATCAACCACGCCGAGCTCTCGGCCTATATCAATCCGTTCAATCCCAACCTCTGGGCGGCATCGCCGGCAGCGGCGGGCGGCGATCCGACGGCGCTGTCGCTGATGGATCGCATGGTCAATATCCAGGCGATGATGATCTCCTACGTCAATGACTTCAAGCTGCTGATGATGATGACACTGCTTGCTGTCCCCTTTGTTTTCCTGCTGCGCAAGCCAAAGGCTGCGCCGCCCGCCGGTGGGGCGCCTGCCGCGCATATGGACTAAGTCTCACGGCTCCGGCACCGCGACCGGCTCACGGCTTCCGTTGCCTGTGCCGGTAGCGTCGGCGTTGAGCCAGGTTCACCTGCCATTAGTATATCCGGACCAATATGCAGTCGCTTTTGGGTTGAAGGCGAGCCTCCTTTGCTTGCCTCAAGCATCAGCGGGAGGAATTGTGTTTGGCCACGAAGTCATCCAGGCAAACCGCCGAAGCACCCGAATCCGCCAATCTAACGACGCTGGCTAAACTGGCGACTGCCTCGTACGAAGCCCTCGAACGCGAGCTGCGCGCGACGATTGCAGCACTCGAGGACCAGGCACTGCGGTTCCAGACCGCGATCGAGAACATCTCGCAAGGCATCTGTTTCTTTGATGCCGATGAACGGCTGATCCTGTGCAATCGACGCTATGCGGAAATCTATCGCCTTGCACCGGAGCAATTGCAGCCGGGTGCGGCGCTGCGCGAAATCGTCGAGCGACGCGTCGCTGTCGGAACCTCGGCAATGAATGCGGACGCTTATCTGGCGTTGGCCCGGGCAGTCAATTCGGGCACGGCTTCGGGGAACTGGACAGCCGAGCTCGCCGATGGCCGGACAATTCAGGTCTGCCATCAGCCGATGCCTGACGGCGGCTGGGTGGCCACGCATGAGGACATCAGCGAGCTCAGCGCCAACCGCTTGGTCGTCGACGAGCGTATCTCCTTGCAGACGCTGATCGACCTGGTGCCTGACTACATGTGGGTGAAGGACACCGAAAGCCGCTTCGTCGTCGCCAACCGAGCCATTGCGTCCGACAGCGGTCGAGACAGCACGAGCGACATGATCGGTCTGAGCGACTTCGACCTTCACGCGCCGGATCTTGCGCAGAAATTTCGCCTCATCGAGCAGCAACTGATGCGCGACGGACAACCGATGATCGACGAGGAGGAGTTCGTCGTCGATGCGTCAGGCACCGGCAAATGGTTCCTGTCTACGAAACTGCCGTTGCGCAACGTTCAGAACAACATTTTCGGCCTCGTCGGCATTGCCCGCGACATCACTGCGCGCAAGCAGGCCGAAATCCTTCGCGACGGGCAGGCGCATATCCTCGAGATGATTGCAAAGAGCGCTCCCCTCGAAGACGTGCTCGAGCGGCTCATGCGTCTGGTCGAGTCCCAACTGGCGGGGATATTCGGTTCGGTCTTGCTGCTCGACAAGGATGGCAGCCACTTGCGCCACGCCGCCGCGCCGAGCCTGGCGAGAGACTACACCGACGCCGTCGACGGCGCCGCGGTAGGCCCAAGGGCAGGGTCTTGCGGTACCGCAGTCTATCGGCGCGAGCCGGTGATTGTCGCTGACATCATGCAGGATCCGCTTTGGCAGGACTATCGCGAACTCGCGCGGCCACACGGTTTGCGTTCATGCTGGTCGACGCCGATCCTGTCGCATCAGGGCGCCGTGCTCGGCGTCTTTGCGATGTATTCTATGACGGTGCGCGAGCCGACCGAGGCCGAGACCCGCCTCATCGATTTCACCACGCGCATCGCCGGGATCGCCATCGAACGCAAACAGGCCGAAGACCGGATACACTTCATGGCCAATCATGACGTGCTGACCGGGCTTCCCAATCGCGCCTTGTTGGAGGACCGGCTTTCACAGGCGGTCTTGTACGCCCAGCGATACGATCGCTGGGTGACGGTGGTGTTCATCGATCTGGACAATTTCAAATTCGTCAACGACACGCTCGGCCACAATGCCGGCGACGAGCTTCTGAAGACCGTCGCAAGTCGCATGGTCGACTGCGTCCGGGCGACCGATACCGTCGTGCGGCTTGGCGGCGACGAATTCGTCGTCGTGCTTTTCGACCAGCCGGCGAACGTCGATCTCGTTTCCGAGACCTTGCAAAAGCTCAGGGCTGCACTCGCCGAACCGGTTCAGCTCGGAGCGCATCTTGTGCGGGCGACGGCCAGCATCGGCATTGCCAACTATCCCAAGGATGGGACGGATCCCGATACGCTGCTGGCAAATGCCGACGCGGCCATGTATCGCGCCAAGGAATTCGGCCGCGATAATTTCCAGTTTTACGCTCCGGAGTTCAACACCAGGGCGCATGAAAAATTCGTGCTTCAGGAAGAGTTGCGAAACGCCTTGGCGCGTTCGGAATTCACGCTGCTCTACCAACCGCAGGTGGACCTTCGGTCAGGTCGGGTTTTTGCGGTCGAGGCGCTGATACGCTGGAACCACCCAACGCTTGGCACGGTAATGCCGACGATGTTCATCCCGACCGCCGAGGAGACAGGTCTGATCGTACCGATCGGCGACTGGGTTCTGCATGAGGCGTGCCGGCAGAACAAAGCCTGGCAAGACGCAGGACTGCCGCCCTTGACCGTTTGCGTGAATGTGTCGGCGCGGCAATTCAGGGAGCGCAACCTGATCGATCGCATCGTCAGCGCGCTGAAGGACAGCGGCCTGGAGGCCAGGTATCTCGAGCTGGAGGTGACCGAGAGCCTTATCATGCAGGATATCGAGCTGGCGGTCGCCACCATGAACGCCCTGCAAAGCCTGGGTGTCCAGATCTCGATCGATGATTTCGGCACCGGCTATTCCAGCCTCAGCGCACTCAAGACCTTTCCCGTGGCGCGGCTGAAGATCGACAAGTCCTTCATCAAGGATCTCGCCGCCGACGAGAACGATCAGGCTGTGGCCAGCGCGGTGATTTCATTGGGTCAAAATCTCAACCTGAGGGTCATCGCCGAGGGCGTTGAGACAGATGATCAGGTGGCTTTCCTGCGCAGAAACAATTGCGACGAAATGCAGGGCTATCATTTCAGCAGGCCGATTTGTGCGCAGGACGTCGAGGAATTGCTCGGCGGCGGCCGCAAAGACTGACGGATCGGTCGCCAGCAGGCTTCTGCCGACCAAATGGCGGAAGTTATCTGCCGAGCACAAGGCACCAGTAGCGAAGCGTGCTGTCGCGGCCGTCGCGCACATAGGCGAGGCCGAAGCGGGTGAAGCGCGGGTCGAGCATGTTGCGGCGGTGGCCTGGCGAATGCACCCAGATATCAAACAGCTTCTGCTGGTCGAAGCGGCCTTCGGCGATGTTTTCGGCGGCAGCGCCGGCAATGCCATTGTCTTTGACGCGCGAGGCAAAGTCCTTGCCCCAGCCGGTGGTGTGGTTCATTCGGCCGCCGCGCGCCATATAGCCGGCCTGCTGCAGCGCCGCCTGCTCGAGCGGCGCATCGGGGACAAGCGGCCAGAGACCCGCCGAAGCGCGGATGCCGGCCAGCGTGCCAGCGGCGGAGGCAGAGACACCGGCGCCTTCGCCGGTGGGCAGCACGGTGGCGCAGGCGACGAGCCCGGCAAGGGCGCCAAGGCCGGCAGCTCTGAGCAGCACGCGCCTGCTTAGGCTTGGTTGGGCCTCATAATTTTCGATTTTCGTAACGGTCATGCCCGCCTGACATAACCGCGATCATGGCTTTTGCCGGGCAGGGCGGTGAAATGCGTGATGATGGTTTCGACGTGATGGCACTGTGTCAGATTGATTTCACTGCTCAATCGAAACAGGCTTGCTCGGATGGCGGCATTCGCCCAGGCGGCTGTTCGGGCTCGATACGCCCAGGGGCTCGATACCCAGTCAGGCATTCACGGACCGAGAGTTTCTTTTGCCCCATCTTTGCGGCTTGACGAGCGCTGGCGAGGTATCCTCGGTTGCAAATTTTCTCTGGGGGATATCGCTTGCAGTGACGACCGGAGCGATTCGTACGCCTGAGCACCAAGCAGCCTCCGGTATTGGTCTTCGAGACGCTGATTGAAATCGTGGACGGTCCGGATCACCGCAAGCGCCGCGTTAGTTGCAACGATTAATTTGGCCCGTCGGTCGTTCGGATCATGCGAGCGCCGAACATAACCGAGGCGCTCCAGTTCATCGATCAACTCACCCATCGATGCTTTGCCAATGCCCGCACGCTCTGCGAGGACGCTGGGTCGGGTTCCCTCCGCGTCGATGTTGGCGAATACAGCGCCGTGTTTGGGCTTGATTGCCGAATGGCCGCTCTCCCGGAGAACCTGGACCAAAGCGCTCGCCGACGATTGATAAGCATAGAGAAGCAGAGACTGCGTGTATGGCTGATTATCCATCTTTCCAAACTTATATGGTGCCCATATAGTATGGCAACCGAACTATATGACAGGAGATCAGCATGGCTACCGGTAACATCCGAACTGAAGGGGTGGAAAGTGTCGCGCACAGGCTGATCGAAGCTTGGAATCGTCACGATGCTCGCGCCTTTGCCGCCGTATTCGCGGCAGATGCCGAGTTTACAAACGTCTTCGGTATGCAGGCGACTGGACGTGACAAGATCGAGCAGTTCCATGCCCCAATTTTTGAGAAGATGTTCAAGCACAGCCATCTATCCGCCGAAAGCGTGCGGAACAAGCTTGTTCGCCCTGATGTTGCCACGCTCGACCTGCGGTGGTCCATGACTGGCGCGCTCGATCCGATGGGAAACGAATGGCCGCGTCGGCGCGGATTAATCAGCGTAGTGGCGACGCGGGATCATGATGAATGGTTGATTGCAACGATGCACAATATGGAACTTGGGGACGATCAAATGGCAAAGTCTCAGGAGAAACTTCAAGAGGATAAGTAGGCTCTTCATTCATGTCAGAATCGAAAGCGACAGCCATCCAGCATAGTCAAGCCGATCTGATCGGGCAATGAGATCGAACGGCGGGTCAGGTGATCGGGATTGGCGAGCTATGCTACAGGAGTTGGTGCTGGATGGCCCGTGCCTTGTCCGGTTTGGCCGACCACAATGGCGCGCCTCATAGCCGGTCGCCTTGGTCTTGCGGGATCTAATGTATGAACGGCTTGGAGCGCTGGGCTCTCGCCGGCAGTTCTTGGCGGCGCGGTGATCGCCGGTCGGCTATTCCGCCGCCACGAGTTTGGTTTCCGGCGTCGATGTAGCCCGGCTGGCCCGATCGTCCTCGGTATCTTCCCACCAATCGCCCAGGGCGTCGATGAGCGGCACAAGCTTGAGACCGGGCTCCGTCAGGTCGTAATCCACGTGTAGCGGATAGCCGGCATGCGCTGTTCGCCGCACAATCCCGGCTTCCTCCAGCTTGCGTAGTTCGAGCGCCAGGATGCGGTGCGACACTGTCGGATTGTCACGCCTCAGGTCGCTGAAGCGCTTGGTACCGTCCTTGAGGTAGTAGAGCAGCAAGGTGGGCCAGCGACCGCTGAGCACACGCATGGTCTCCTCGATCGGGCAGCGTGAGACGACATCTTTCATGGCGGGGACCTGGTTACAGAATAGTGCGTAATTTACATGGGGCGACCAGCGTTTAGGGTCAAGTTTCGCTGCGCAGCGTGATCCCTAAATCATGGAAGAGACAAAGAAATGGAACCTATTCTCCTTTACGGCTTCCCGCTGGGAAGTTCGATGGGGCTTGTCGCTGCTTTTGAACGCCTCGAACAACGCTACCGCCTGTGTCGTGTCGACATGCTCTCTGAGATGAAGAACGATGCCTATGCCAGCATCAACGGCCGTCAGGAAACGCCGGTGTTGATCACGGACGAGGGCAGGGTGCTCACCGAGACCATGGCGATTGCCGCCTGGCTCGAAGCCCGCGACACGCAACGCCGTATCAGCTTCGATCCTCGCTCGCCGGAGGGCGACCGGATGCATCAGCTGATGGCTTTCGTGAACACCGGTTTCACCGCCGCCTTCACCCCTCTCTGGGCTGCATATGAAATGGAATCGGCGGAACCGGTGCTGCTGACAACCTTGCGTGGCTTTGGCCGCAAGATCGTTACAAACCGCCATGACCAGCTCGAGGCGATGATCGCCGACACGGACTTTCTGGTCGGCGATCGGCTGACGCTTGCCGATACCACGCTGATTGGCGTGGCGCGCTGGGCGGAGTTCCACCAGGCGGTCGACAGCGCGACCTACCCCAAGCTGGCCGCGTTGCGCGGCAGGATCGAAGCCGATCCGGCCGTGCGTTACGCACAGGCCATCGAGGGTGGCGAAAAGCCGGCGGGTTCGGGTGCCTGTCTTGGCCATGTCCCGCTGGCCGAAGTGATCGATCGTTTCGCTGCCTAGCTTTTGTCACGCATCTCAGCCGCGCGGCGCCAAAGTGTGGTGCCGCGCGGTGACCGCCCGTGGCTTTAGCCGGGCAGGGCAAACAATCCGTGCACGATTAGTCAGGTGATCAGGTGGGATGCGTTGACACGCATCCAGTCGGCCAGCGAATCCAGCGTGCCACGCAAGGTTCCACCCAGCGGCGTTATCTCATACTCCACGCGCGGCGGCATCTCGGCATAAACCCTCCGATAGACCAGACCGCGATGTTCGAACAGGCGCAACTGCCGCGTGAGCTCCTTTTGCGTAATCGGTGCGACGGCCCTCTGGAGCTCGCCGAAGCGGATCGGACAACCGGTGACGATCAGGCGATAAAGAATGGGAATGGCCCATTTTCCCGAAACCAGATTGACGAAATCGATCATCGGGCAACGATCGGTCGTGCCATTTCCGCCTTCGACTGGCGTTACCTCGATGGCTTTTGCCTGCGCCATGAAATTATTTCCTTTAGTACCCGTTCGGTGCCTACTATACAAAGCATACTATCGTGTCGACAATGCCATTCTCATCGTCTTTGGGAAGGCAAATCATGGGTCGCTTGAAAGGCAAATATGCCCTCATTACCGGGGCAACCAGTGGCATCGGTCTCGAAACCGCGCGCCAGTTCCTGGCCGAGGGTGCGACGGTGGCAATCACTGGCAGGAGCCCGTCCGGGCTGGAAGCTGCGCAGCGCGAGCTGGGCGGATCGGCGCAGGTGATCAGGAATGATGCCGGCAACCTCGCCGATCAGCGTGCGCTTGCCGCCGAACTCGCGCAGTGCTGGCCTCGGCTCGACATACTGAACATCAACGCCGGCGATGTGATGCATCAGCCCCTGCAGGATTGGGACGAGGTGGTCTATGACCGTCTGATGCAGACCAATCTCAAGGGGCCGTTCTTTTTGATCCAAGCCCTGTTGCCGATGTTCTCCAACCCGTCATCGATCATCCTGTGCGGTTCGGTCAGTGCCCATATCGGCCTGCCCCAGAGTAGCGCCTACGCCGCCAGCAAGGCTGGCCTCCTGTCGTTGGCGCGCACCCTCTCGGGTGAGATGATCGAGCGCGGTATTCGCGTCAATGGCCTCAGCCCCGGGCCGACCGAGACGCCGGCCTTGGGCAAGCTGGGTCTGCCCGAAGCGGACGAGAAGGCGCTTGGCGATCAGATACGCGCGCTAGTGCCGATCGGCCGGATGGGCAAACCCTGGGAACTCGCCAAGGCGGCGGTGTTTCTAGCATCGGATGAGTCGAGCTTCGTCGTTGGCACGGAACTGCTCGTCGATGGTGGCGTCGGAAATCTATAACCGGGATTTACCATCGTGACCATCGACTTGGCGACAATCACCCCTAAATCGACTATCATAGTGCTTATACGAGAAGTGGCAGCTACGGGCGGCCATCCTGGCGGCGGCCGTCCCGACCCACGGGAGAAAGGTTATGGCCGGCTTTCATGTCATGGCGGACGCACGTGGAATGCATGTACAGCCCACGGTGCGCCGCATCAGCACCGAGGATCTGCTCGATGCGCTCCGTCTCGGCGTAGAGGATTTTTGGGCCAAGCCGTCGCATTATGTGTTCCTGTGCCTGATCTATCCGGTGGTCGGCCTGATCCTGACGCAGTGGACCTCGGGCTCGAACGCCATCCAACTCATCTATCCGCTGATGTCCGGGTTCGCTTTGGTCGGTCCGTTCGCCGCTATCGGCCTTTACGAAATCAGCCGCCGGCGCGAGTTCGGCATGGATACATCCTGGTGGCATGCGCTCGACGTGCGCCACTCGCCGGCGCTGCCCGCGATTGCAGTCATCGGTATCATGCTGGTGGTACTGTTCCTGCTCTGGCTGTTCACCGCGCAATCGATCTACACCAGCCTGTACGGCAATCAGCCTCCGGCCTCTATCGTCGGCTTTATTCGCGAAGTGCTGACGACCAGCAAGGGCTGGACGCTGATCCTGCTCGGCAACCTAGCCGGGTTCGCCTTCGCCGCGATCGTGCTGGCGACGACTGTCGTCGCCTTTCCGCTGTTGCTCGATCGCGACGTCGGCGCGGTCTCGGCAGTCGAGACGTCGGCGCGTGCAGTTATGACAAACCCGCTGCAGATGGCGCTGTGGGGCCTGATGGTCGCCGTGCTCCTGGTCATCGGCTCGATCCCGCTATTTGCCGGGCTTGCCGTCGTCATGCCCATCCTTGGCCACGCGACCTGGCATCTCTACCGCAGGGTGGTCGAACCGGAGCGGGCACAGCAGGTCAGGCGGCCGATGTAGGACCGATCAGCGTTGCGCGTCGGTTGCCATCTTGACGGCCAGCGCGGTCAGCACCGTGCCCATCATCCAGCGCTGGATCACCAGCCATAGCGGCCGCCCGGCGAGGAAGATGGCGATCGAGCCGGCCGTCACCGCGATGATGGCGTTGACGGTCAGGCTGATCGCGACCTGCGTGGCACCGAGCACCAGAAGCTGCGACAGCACGTGGCCCTTGCCGGGGCTGATGAATTGCGGCAGCAGCGACAGATAGAGCACTGCCACCTTCGGGTTGAGCAGGTTGGTCATCAGGCCCATGGCGAACAGCTTGCGCGGCCTGTCTTTCGGCAGTTCGCGGATCTGGAAGGGCGAGCGCCCGCCGGGCTTCACCGCTTGCCAGGCGAGCCACAGCAAATAAAGCGCGCCGGCAAGGCGCAGCACATCATAGGCAAAGGGCACGGCGAGCAGCAGCGCGGTGATGCCGAACGCCGCCGACAGCACATAGAACAAAAAACCGAGCGCCACACCGCCCAGCGAGATCAGCCCGGCCTTCGGCCCTTGCGACAGCGAGCGCGAGATCAGATAGATCATGTTCGGGCCGGGCGTCAGCACCATGCCGAGGCAGACCAGCGCAAAGGCAAGGTGGTTGGCGGGTTCAGGCAAGAGCGCATCTCCGGATGAGGACACTCACCACATGCTTCCATCACCCGCAAGGGCATGAGGGCAGGAGCCTTTGCGCCAGTGCGCCGGAGCCCCTGCCTTAGTCTCCAATCCCATCGCCTTCAGCCGACGATGCGCAGGTTCGACAATTCGTTGGCGATTTCCTTGAAATTGTCCGACAGAGTCGCGCCCGTCGCATTCCAGAACAGCTTGGCCGGCTTGCTCGGGTCGGCCGAATCCTTGCGGAAGCGCGAATCCGACGAACACGCCTTCAGCGCATCGATTGCCTTCTTGTCGCCGGCATCTGTGGGCGACAGGTCGAGCGCCACCGTCATCACCAGAATGTTCGAATTCTTTGCATTGGCGCAGAGCGTTTTCATCTGCTCGTCGAGTGCTGCCGTGTAGTTGGCACCGGTATAGGTGGTCTTGCCGATATCGGTGCTGGTATTCATGAACAGGCGGGTTACGCTTCCAGATCCCGGATAGGTCAGCCCAGTGTAGCCGTAGGCGGCGTAGGTCGACCTGTTGTTGGCGTAGCTGCCGTCGCTGACGGCACTATAAGTATTGGCTCCGTCGGTCAGCACCACGACCACCTTGTCGTTGCCCCTCTCGCTGTTCGGCCGACCATCGGTGAACGGTGGGTTGCTCGATACAGTTCGCCAGCCCCAGGCAAGGCCCTCCGGCACGTTGGTGTTGCCATTCGGCGCCATGGCGTCGATGGCGTCCTTGATCTCCTGCTTCTCTGCGTCCTGGCTGACGTCCTTCAACGGCGTGATCGGGTTGGTGGTGCAGGAGGAATTCGGCCCATCGCCTGCGGCTGCGGATTGCGAACCGTATGGTTTTACCAGGAAATATTTGCGCATGTCAGACTGGCGCTGGGAAGCGGTAGGACCGGCGACATAGGGCCAATCGGCCCACCAGTTGTTGCCGTAATTGTAGGACGTGCCGATGACGTCGTTGATGCCGTCACGGTTGAAATCGAGCCACAGAGTGCCAGCCTCATCCGGGGCGAACAACGGCACGAAAAGCGTGGCCGGCGCGGCTGTATCGGGCGTGGTGTCGTCGACATTGTAGGGATATGGCCGTGCCTCGACGCAACCTTGCCAGCTCGCATAGCGGCTTGTGGTGTAGATATATTCCGGTGCGCTCCAATGGCCGTATTGGCAGGTGCCGTTCTTCTTCTATGTGTCGCAGACATATTGCTTCGAATTGGGTACCTCTTCGCGGCCCGATTCGACCGTCATGTCGGCGTAGAGGCTGAAACGCGTCAGCGGCTGGTCCTTGGTCTCGCCCCAGCCGGTGCCGCGCTTGTACCAGACGCCGTTGAGCTTCTCGGCATATTTGTCCGGATTGTTGGCGGCACTCATCGTCGTCCAGTCGAAATCCTCGTGCTGGATCGGGGAGTTGCCGTCCTGATCCATCCAGCCGTCCTGGTCGTGGGTAGGGCCGACATTGACCGAGGCCGCAAACGGCACGAGAGAAAACTGCACCGGTTTGGTGATCTGCTTCATCTGCTGCGCCTGAAGCGCCAGCGTATCGACAAGCTGCTTGGCGGCCGACTTCAGCAGGTCTATTCGCTTCTCGCCGGTGCCGGAGCCGAGATCGCTCATCGAGCCGGAATTATCCAGCACAAGCGCGACTTCGAGGGTGTTCTTGAGGCGGAGTTCCGAACATTCGGTGAAGGTCGTGTCGCTTGCCGTGCCGCCGATCAGCAGGCTGGCGGCCGGTAGAAAATAGGGGTGGAAGGTGAGGCCGGCGCAGAGCTTCAAGGTGCCGCCGCCGGCATTGTTGTTGGGCAGCGTGACGGTCAGCGCTGTGTTCGCCGGATCGACACGTGCGAGATTGGTTTCGAAAAATGTCTTGGCGTAGGCCTTGACGTCGTCGTCGCTGGCGCCGGCGACGATCTGCTGGGCGGCGGCGAGGCCGGCCGCGTCAAGGGCATTCAGCGTTTCGTGCTTCTGGCGCAACAACTCCCCGTAATCGACGCTGAGCGCCAACCCGCCCATCAGCGGTACAATGGTGATTGCGGTCATTAAGGAGTAGTTGCCACGTCTGTCGCGTCGGAAATTTCCGATCATTGCCTTCAGCATTCCCGCCCGCCCCGTTTTTTTCCGGACGATGCCACGCATTTTTAAATTTCCGATTGCTAAAATACGTTCAAGGTCGGCACGGTTTTTCAATGCCCGTTAACCACACGTCCGCAATCGGCAATGCTGCTCCGCGGCAAAGCCCGATAAGGCTCTGAAAAAGAAGGCTTTCGCCATCACGTCCTCGCCGGCGTCCCCGGGCGGCAATCTTGCGGGCACAACGAAAGCTGGTGACAGAGCGAAGCGCTTCGGTTAATCCGGGCCGGCCGCTACGGACCGTCGGTCGCGGCGCTTGCAAGCATCATGGTACAGGGACAACGGCATGGCGGATTCGCCCGACATCATCGGTTCGCTCGCAGACTTGTCGGGAGCCTATTCAGCCATCCTGTGCGACGTCTGGGGCGTGGTGCACAATGGCGAATGGCATTTCCCGGCGGCGGCTGCCGCGCTGATCGCTGCTCGCGCGGCGAAAATACCTGTCGTGCTGATCACCAATTCGCCGCGTCGCAGCGCCGACGTGCTGGCACAGATGAGCGCCATCGGCGTTCCGCCCGCCGCCTACGACCGTGTCGTGACGTCCGGCGACGTTACCCGCGACCTGATCGCCGAAGGGCCGCGAAAGATCTTCCATATAGGCGCCGATCGGGATTTCACGCTCTATGAGGGCCTCGACGTCGAACTCGTCGAGGAGTTCGAAGCATCCGGCGTGGTCTGCACCGGCCTGTTCGATGACGAGGTGGAGAAGCCGGAAGATTATGCCGATCTTCTGCAGAGGCTGCGTGCCAGGAACCTGCCCTTCATTTGCGCCAATCCCGACATCGTCGTCGAGCGCGGCGAACGCATGATCTGGTGCGCAGGCGCTTTGGCCCGCGAATACGCACAGCTTGGCGGACGCACGCTGATCGCCGGCAAACCCTACGCGCCGGTCTATGACGTCGCCATGAAGGAGATCGCCGTCATTCTCGGCCGCCCGGTCGAGCGTTCGCAAGTTCTGGCCATCGGCGACGGCATGATGACCGACATCAAGGGCGCGGCCGACAATGGCTTCGACGTGCTCTACGTATCGGGCGGCATCCATGCCCGCGATTACGGTGAGACGCTGCAGCCGGATCCGGCCAGGCTCGCGGCCTTCCTGGAAAAATATGGCTACAGGCCGGTCGCGGTGATTCCCAGGCTGCAATAGGTTCAAGCCATGACGGCCATGTTCGAACGCATTTCCGCAACCGCACCGCTGCCGGCCCATCTGCGCGGCGGCGTGGTGGCTATCGGCAATTTCGACGGCGTCCACCGCGGCCACCAGGCGGTGCTCGAACGCGCGCGCGCCGAAGCGGAGCGTCGCGGCGTACCCGCCCTGGTGCTGACCTTCGTACCGCATCCGCGAAAGGTGTTTAGGCCGGACATGCCGTTGTTCGTGCTGACGCCGCCGCCGATGAAGGCGCGGCTGTTGTCGCATCTGGGCTTTGCGGCGCTGGTCGAACAGCCGTTCACACGCGAGTTCGCCTCCTTGTCGGCGGAGGCTTTCGTCACCGGCGTGCTCGAGCGCAACCTCGGCATAAGCCACGCCGTCACCGGCTTCGATTTCCATTTCGGCAAGGACCGCCAGGGCGGTCCGGCCTATCTGATGGCTGCCGGCGAGCGCCACGGCTTCGGCGTCACGCTGGTGGATGCGTTTCGCGACGAAAGCGCCGAGGTGGTGTCGTCGAGCCGCATACGCACGCTGCTGTGCGAGGGCAATGTGGCCGAGGCCGCCGGCTTGCTCGGCTACCGTTTCACCGTCGAGGCGGAGGTGATCGGCGGCCAGCAGCTCGGCCGGACACTCGGCTTTCCGACCGCAAACATGAGGCTTTCGCCGGAAGTCACCCTCAATGAAGGGATTTATGCCGTCCGCTTCCGCCGCGCCGACGGTTCGCTACACGATGGCGTCGCCAGCTTCGGCCGCCGGCCGACGGTCGACGACAATGGCGCGCCATTGCTGGAGACCTTCGTCTTCGACTTTTCCGGCGACCTCTACGGCGAGATTTGTGCCGTGTCCTTCTTCGGCTACCTGCGCTCGGAGGTGAAGTTCGACGGGCTTGACGCGCTGGTCGCCCAGATGAAGCGCGACGAGGCCGAGGCGAAGGCACTGCTCGCCGGCGTCAGGCCGCTTTCCGGGCTGGACGCGGCCATAGCTTTTTAGAGCATGGTCCCGAACCGAAGGTCAGCGAAGCAAAAACTGGGATCCGGTTTTCCGATTAAGATCATGCTCAACCAGAATTTATCTCTTCAGCGCCAAGCCAAGGGCGATGAAGGTCCAGCCCTGGAAGATCAGGTCGACGGCCAGGAACAGGCCCAGAACCCACACGCTGTTGACCGGCCAGCCCATGGCGATGACCAGTCCCGCCAGCGCGCTGATGACGCCGGCCGCGACCACCCAGCCCCAGCCCGGCTGCGGCCGGTGGCTGTAGCCGACCCAGGCCCTGAGCACGCCTGAGGCAAGCAGCGCGACCGCCAGGAGGAAGGTCAGCACCGTCGAGGCGAGGACCGGATTGTCGAAGGCAAAGAAGCCGGCGACGGCGTAGAGGAGGCCGCTGAGCAGCCAATAGAAGAAGCGGCCCCATGTCTTCACGCCGAAGGCATGGATGATCTCGACAATGCCGGCCATCAGCATCAGCCAGCCCACGACAAAGACCGAGGCGACGGTTGCGATGAACAGATTGCCGAAGGCAATGCCGCCGAAGACAAGCAGCAGCACCCCGAGCGCGACGAACCATCCCCATTTCGCCCGCGTCTGGCTGATCGCATCTTTCAAGGCATCGCCGTGCAGTGTCATCGCCCTCTCCCTCAAGACTACTTGGCCGTTTTTGTCGGCTTTGAAGGTAACGCCGATAGGCCTTCTCGTAAAGCGAGCAGGCTGTGAGGGTCACACCCATGCTCGGGCGGTACGCCCGCGAGACGTCTGCTTTTGCCAAGAGCAGCCGCTGCGAGTTTATTTCCGTGAAACGTGGGCTTGCGCCCTCAGGCCAAACCGTGGTCACGCCGAGGTTTAGTTGGAGAATAGCTCCTGTCCGCAAAGCGGCCGCAACGTCGAGCTTTGATACAGAGCCAGACCTCCAAGCGCCGCGCAACGCCGGTCGCATCCGCATGTCACAACCTTGCGTCGAGGTCTCAGTAATCGCCGCCCTCGCGATGCAGCGTCGCGAGGATTAGCCCGAGCGCGTTGGGCAAGAAGTAGATTGTTCCGCCGAGCTGGTTCGAGAGCGGCATGGTCTTGGCTTCCCATGACAGGAAATAGTCGCCGGCGATCACCGTGAAGCCGATGCCCCACACCAGGATTGCGCACAGGCAGCCCAACATCATCCATGCCTTGCCATGAGCGAAATCGGCGCTGCTGCCAACCACCTTGCGCAGCATAAGCACAACCCCGATCAGTCCGAATATCCCCGCCATGGTCTCGACGGCCATGATGCCGACGAGTGCCACAGGGGCAGCCCATGGCATGGTGATGGCACGCCATTGCTGCCATGGGTTGCTGTAGGTGTTGGTCATTTCGATCATCGGCTTCACGGCATTCACCAGAGTGTCTTTGAAGTCGGTTGCATCGTTCAACAGACCGAGAAAACCCCACAGGGTGGGGAACAGCGCCATCACGATCAGCCCCAATCGTCCTACGCTGCGCGGATTGACAAGCCGCTCGGCAGTGGTTCCGGCATACGAATTGTCCGGCATCGGAATTCCCCCTCTTTTGAACCTTGCACCGTCGAGCAATCGAAAATTGGCTCACACGGCAGCACCGCCAATATGCACGGACCTCGGACGATTTCTCGCTGATGTTGATCGGGCTGATCGCAAGATGATCGTGGCGCTGGTTCGTCGCTATATTTGCAGGCAGGCAATCGTTATCTTGTCGATGACATTTGGCTGTTCGCCTTTCTCGGCGCTTGGCAAGACTGGGGAAGCAAAATGAGCGATGTGGACGAACACCTCGATCTGATGGAGATCAACGCCGTCCGCAGGCTGTTGACGTCAAAACCACGAACGGTCCGCTGGGACGAACGCCGGGCGCGGCTCGACGAAGTCGGTTCGGTCTGGCCGGTCGCGGAGGACATCCGATGCGAGCGCGTGGTTTTCGATGGCCTCGCGGGCGAGTGGTCCCTGGCGCCTGGGAGTGACAGGGATAAGGTTCTGCTCTTTTTCCACGGTGGTGGCTACTGCTCCGGCTCCCTTAAAAGTCATCGTCGAATGGTTACCGAGGCAGGTCGGGCAATGGGAATACGCACCCTCGCGATCGACTATCGCCGCGCACCGGAACATCCTTTCCCTGCGCAACATGAAGACGCACTCACCGCATGGCGCTTTCTGAGCCGGCAAGGCATCGCGTCGGATCGCATCGTGGTTGGCGGAGACAGTGCGGGCGGCAACCTCACTCTGTGCCTGGTCAGTATATTGCGCACGGCAGGCGAGCCGTTGCCGCGATGTCTTTGGCTGGTTTCGCCTTGGACGGACCTTTCGATGTCCGGCGCGACACTATCAACCAAGGACGCAATCGACCCTATCATCCACCGGGCGTATTTGGAGGAACTGGCAACGGCCTATGTTCCCAATGGCGTTGGTCGGCGCGATCCGCTGATCTCGCCTTTGTTCGCCGATCTGAGCGGATTTCCCCCAATGCTGATACAAGCCGGTTCGGCCGAGACGCTGTTGTCGGACGCAACTCGGCTCGCCGAAGCCGCTGGCGCGGCTGACGTTAAAGTAGGTCTCGAAATTTGGCCGCATATGATTCACGCTTGGCCGGTTTGGAATGCGGGGTTGAGCGCCGGTCGCCGCGCTCTTCACAGCGCAGGCATGTTTGTCCGCGAATGTTTGTAACCCCTGCCGAGGCAACTGCTATCGTGTTCCAAACACTTGATCTGGAATCTTGGTGCGCCAAACAATCGACTGCAACGCGGAACAGGCCGGCCAACGCTGCCAATGTTGCGGATATTAAGTCAAATTTTACCGAACTGGCGCCATGGCTTCAGTCAAGGCTGGTTGTATCGGCCAATGCGTTCGACGTATGGAGTAACGATGCGGTCTGTCCCGACGATCTTGGCCGCATTCATGCTCGGCACCTGCGGCGTTGCCAAGGCCGGCGAGGGCACCTTCGGCTGGCTGTCCGGAGACTGGTACCTAACGGTCGGCGCCACCGGCATGGTTGCCCCGAATTTCGAGGGCGGCAAGAAGTACCTGCTCAGTGCCTCGCCGATCATCTCGCTCGGCAAGGCTGGTCCCGCGGCGCGCTTCACCTCGCGCAACGACAATATTTCATTGGCATTGATCGACGATGGCGGCGTCCGCGCCGGCCTGACAGGCAAGTTCCTGTTTTCCCGCGACGGTGGTGACGCCGACGAATTGAAGGGTCTCGACCCGGTACGTTGGGGCGGCGAGGCTGGCGGCTTCTTCGAATTCTATCCTTTGGATTGGCTGCGTGCCCGCGCCGAATTGCGGCACGGCATTCGCGCCCATAACGGTTTTGTCGCCGACATCGCCGCCGACGCCTTTTACGATGTGACGCCCGACGTCAGGATTTCGGCCGGACCGCGCGTTTCGTTCGCCTCATCGGACTATTTCGACGCCTATTACGGCGTTGATGCCAAGGAGTCCCTGGCCTCGGGACTTAGCGAATATCATCCCGGCGGCGGGGTGAAGTCGGCGGGCCTGGGCGGCGCGGTGACCTGGAAGGTGACCGAGCCGATGACGGCCAGTCTGTTCGGCGAATATTCCCGCCTGATGGGCCCGGCCGCCGATTCCAGCCTGGTCAAGGAGCGCGGCTCCAGGGATCAGTTCATGATCGGCGTGTCGACGACCTATCGCTTCGATTTTTCGATGTGAGCGGGTAGGCGTCGGCTCATTTGATCAAACGGCTGTCGAACGGATAACGGTATAGGCCCGCAATCGTAATGCGTGACGCATCGTCATGGGTCGGGTTGAGCAGATAGTTGTTTGCTTTGCGCATTATGATCGAAGGAATTTTCATGAGCGCGTAACGATTGGCCGAGAGAAAGTCCGTGCCCTGTCGCCGTGTCGATTCCATATCCTTGTCCCAGCCGTCATGGATAACCGGTTCGGTCATTTCTATTCCGTCCGGAACATCGATTTCGATAAGCTGGTAGGTTTCCGGAACGGTTTCGCGCGTCCCATGCACCAGTATCTCCAGCAGTGCCGTCGAAGGGTGGTCGGTGCAATACACGATGGGCATCCCGCGCCTGTTCCATCTTCCATCAACGAGCGTTCCGCCACGACCCGAGAGATCCGCGAAATTGGAGATGCGCCAGATGCGCATCGTCAGGCAAGCATGCCAAAGTCGATGCGGATAAGCTCTTCGGAAACGACGTGGGCGCCGGTCTCTGTCTCGAGGAGATCGATCGGCCTTGCATCATCCAATGCTATGATCTCGCTTCTCAGCCAACGCTGGGCTTTCTCATGGCTGCCGAATACACGATCCGCCTGCTCGGCGATGCGTTCTAGGCGCAGGGCGCGGTCGGATTCAGCTGTCGAAAGCGGCTCGGCACGTTCCTTGCGACGCGCCAGCGTGCGGCGGGGGGCAACGATACGATAGAGTTCTTCGCTACTGAAACCCAGACTGCGCAGATGATCGATCTTGTCCGTAGGGACGGAAAAGTCGTGTGTTGCGCGAATTGCCCTTGCTGCGACCGACATGAACGTCTCCTTGGCACAGGCCATTCTGCTTGCCATTTGCCTACAAATGTATGCGCAATTGGCACACGACGCAAGGAAGCATCAGAGTTCGGGCTTTTCAACGTCGCCTGTCTCGGTTAAAAGCCCAGCCATGACGAGCTTTTCGCGCCTTCCCGCGACTGCGATACGAATTACAGGCCCGGTGTTCCGGGCGGCTTGACCGCCGCCGGAGCCGCCGGGAATCTTGCGCGCGCCTCTCGCGCTTTTTCCAGATCATGATAGTTCAACGCCCGGGCTCTTTTGCCGCCGGGCAACGCATATGGCAGACGAATGACTGATACCGAGACCGCCGAGACGATCGATTATTCCAAAACGCTCTACCTGCCGCAGACGGATTTCCCGATGCGCGCCGGTTTGCCGGAAAAGGAACCGCTGCTGGTCAAACGCTGGCAGGACATGGATCTTTACCGCAAGTTGCGCGAAGACGCAGCCGGCCGCGAAAAATACGTGCTGCACGACGGCCCACCCTATGCGAATGGCAACATCCATATCGGCCATGCGCTGAACAAGATCCTCAAGGACGTCATCACCCGCTCGTTCCAGATGCGCGGCTATGACTCGAACTATGTACCCGGTTGGGATTGCCACGGCCTGCCGATCGAATGGAAGATCGAGGAGCAGTACCGCGCCAAGGGCAAGAACAAGGACGAGGTGCCGGTCAACGAGTTCCGGCAGGAATGCCGCGAGTTTGCGGCGCACTGGATCAAGGTGCAGGGTTCCGAATTCCAGCGGCTCGGCGTCGTCGGCGACTTCGACAATCCCTATACAACAATGGCTTTCCATGCTGAGGCGCGCATCGCCGGCGAGCTGCTGAAATTCGCCATGTCCGGCCAGCTCTATCGCGGCTCCAAACCGGTTATGTGGAGTGTGGTCGAGCGCACCGCGCTGGCCGAGGCGGAGGTCGAATACCAGGACTATGAGTCGGACACGATCTGGGCGAAGTTTCCGGTCGTCAGCCTCGCTCGCCAGGTCATCAACATCGAGGATGGGCAGCCAGCCCTGGACCCCAAGCTGACGCAGACGTCGCTCGATCTGCTTGATGCCAACGTCGTCATCTGGACTACGACGCCGTGGACAATCCCCGGCAACCGCGCCGTCAATTACTCGCCGCGCATCAACTATGGTCTCTACGAGGTTACGGCGGCCGAGAACGCCTTTGGTCCTCAGCCCGGCGAAAAGCTGATCTTTGCCGAGAAACTTGCGGACGACGCTGCCGCTAAGGCCAAGGTCACTCTGAATCGGCTTCGCAGCGTTGGCGCCGAAGAGCTTGAAAACCTTACGCTTTCGCATCCCCTCAAAGCTCTGGGCGGCGGCTACGATTTTCCCGTGCCGATGCTCGCCGGCGATCACGTCACCGACGATGCCGGCACCGGTTTCGTCCACACCGCGCCGGGACATGGCCGCGAAGACTTCGACGCCTGGATGGATGCTGCCTCTGACCTTCGCCAGCGTGGCATCGACACCGCGATCCCCTTCACCGTCGACGATGCCGGCTTCTTCACCAAGGACGCGCCGGGCTTCGGCCCGGACCGCGAGGGTGGAGCGGCGCGCGTCATCGACGACAATGGCAAGAAGGGCAACGCCAACCAGGCTGTCATCGACGAGCTGATCAAGCGCAACGCGCTGTTCGCGCGCGGCCGCCTGAAGCACTCCTATCCGCATTCCTGGCGCTCGAAGAAGCCGATCATCTTCCGCAACACGCCGCAATGGTTCGTCTATATGGACAAGGAGCTTGGCGACGGCACGACGCTGCGCAGCCGCGCCCTGAAAGCCATCGACGATACCCGCTTCGTGCCCGCCGCCGGCCAGAACCGCATCCGCGCCATGATCGAGGAGCGCCCCGACTGGGTGCTGTCGCGCCAGCGCGCCTGGGGCGTGCCGATCGCCGTCTTTGCCGATGCCGACGGCAATGTGCTGCGCGACGAGGCAGTCAACCAGCGCATCATGGACGCCTTCGAGAAAGAAGGCGCCGACGCCTGGTTCGCCGCCGGCGCCAAGGAGCGGTTCCTCGGCAATCACGATGCCTCGAAATGGCAGCAGGTCATGGACATCCTCGATGTCTGGTTCGATTCAGGCTCGACGCATGCCTTCACGCTTGAGGACCGGCCCGACCTGAAATGGCCGGCCGACGTCTATCTCGAAGGCTCCGACCAGCATCGCGGCTGGTTCCACTCCTCGCTGCTCGAAAGCTGCGGCACCAGGGGCAGGGCGCCCTACGACACCGTCGTCACCCATGGCTTCACCATGGATGAGGAGGGGCGGAAAATGTCGAAGTCGCTCGGCAACACCGTCGTGCCGCAGGACGTCATCAGGCAGTCCGGTGCCGACATCTTGCGGCTGTGGGTGGTGACGACCGATTATTGGGAAGACCAGCGGCTCGGCAAGAACGTGCTGCAGACCAATATCGACGCCTACCGCAAGCTGCGCAACACCATCCGCTGGATGCTGGGCACGCTCGCCCATGACGACGGTGAGGAGGTGCCGCTGGACAAGATGCCGGAGCTGGAGCGGCTGATGCTGCACCGGCTCGCTGAACTCGATGAAGTCGTACGCTCGGGCTACGACGCGTTCGAATTCAAGCGCATCACCCGCGCGCTGCTCGACTTCATGGTGGTCGAGCTGTCGGCCTTC
Organism: Mesorhizobium sp. M0816; assembly: GCF_040320005.1. Classification (NCBI taxonomy): domain Bacteria; kingdom Pseudomonadati; phylum Pseudomonadota; class Alphaproteobacteria; order Hyphomicrobiales; family Phyllobacteriaceae; genus Mesorhizobium; species Mesorhizobium sp. M0816. Next base: position 28,160 of record NZ_JAMYOT010000045.1, read on the forward strand.
TATTTCGACATCCGCAAGGACGCGCTTTACTGCGAAGCGCCTTCCAGCGTGAAGCGCAAGGCTTCCGTGCAGGTGGTGCGCCATCTCTTCGACTGCCTGGTGAAATGGCTGGCGCCGATGCTGCCCTTCACCATGGAAGAGGCTTGGCTCGACCGTCATCCGGATGCGGTCTCCCTGCATCTCGACCAGTTCCCGGAAATCCCGGCGGACTGGAGGAACGAGGCGCTGGCGGAGAAGTGGCGCAAGGTTCGGCAGGTCCGCCGTGTCGTCACCGGCGCGCTGGAAATTGCCCGCGCGCAGAAGGTCATCGGCTCTTCGCTGGAAGCGGTGCCGGTCGTCACCCTCGACGACGCCGCGCTCGAAGCGGCGATCGCCGATGTCGATATGGCCGAGATGGCGATCACCAGCGATCTGGTAATCGTGCACGGCAAGGCGTCGGCGGGCAGCTTTACCCTCGACGACGTCAAGGGCGTCGCCGTGGTCATCGAGAAGGCGGAGGACCGTGGCCTGGTGAAGTGCGCGCGCTCCTGGCGCTACACCGCCGATGTCGGCTCAGATCCGGAATTCCCGGATGTTTCGGCCCGTGACGCCGCTGTTCTGCATGAGCTGAAGGCTTTGCGCCGTCTTTAAGGCGGTGCACAAATGCCACGGCGGGCGGCCGATCGGCCCCCGCGCGTTGCCCTTAACGAGTGGTTGAGGTAAACACGCGAAACTCCGGACGACAAATTGTCGCCGGAATTCCGTCGGAAGAGCATAGGCGATGGGGACCGGACCTTTCTTTGGCCGGCGGCAATCGAGAGGCTGTCTACAGTGGGACTTTTTGGCATGACCGAGAGAACTTACGCGCGCGTTGCGCTGCTGGCGCCGCTTGTCGTATCGGGCCTCGCCTTGTCCGGCTGCATGGGCTCGCCCACTTACGGGACTGACAAGACCGCGGGCGCGCAGCTTGCCGGCGACCTCACCGGGGCTTTTTCCTTCGCACCCAAGCGCAAGGATAGTATCGACTACAAGCCGCGCCCCACGCTGGTGAAGCCGGGGCCGGGGCAGAAGGAAGTCTTGCCGCCGCCGCAGGAAAGCATCGAGACGGCGAGTGCCGAATGGCCCGAATCGCCGGAGCAGCGCCGTGCCCGCCTGCGCGCCGATGCCACCCTGCATCAGGACGACCCGGCCTACCAGGCGCAGGTCATCGATGACGTGCAGACGGATCCGGCGTCGGTCAAGGCCGCGCTGAAGCAGTCGGGCTCGAGCCACCCGCCAGCCTGGACTCCGGCCGATTCGGACAAGAGCCGCGCCGCGGAAATCATGCGCCGCCGGGCTGAAGGCAAACAGGGCGACCCGACCACCCGCAGATATCTGAGCGAGCCGCCGGTGCAATACCGCGCTGCCGCCGCCACCGCGCCTCAGGGTGACCTCGGCGAGGACGAGTACAAGAAGGAACGCCGCCTCAAGAGGGAGGCGGCCGCCAAGAGTAAGAGCGGCGGCATGTTCGACTGGCTGCCCTGGTAGGCTGACGGCGCCAGAGACGTTCTTGCCTGGATTGGCTGGCTGGATTGGCTGACTTGGATTTGGACCGTCTGCCGGACCAGAAAATCAGGGTCCGCGTCGCTCGCGAAAAAAGTCCTTCAGCAATGCTGCTGCTGCGTTCTCGGCCATGCCCGGATAGATGTCGGGCACATGGTGGCAGGTCGGTGACGTGAAGAAGCGAACGCCGTTGACCACTGCGCCGCCCTTCTCGTCGGCAGCGCCGAAATAAAGCCGGCGCAGCCTAGCGAAGGAGATGGCGCCGGCACACATGGCGCACGGCTCCAGCGTCACATAGAGATCGTGGCCGCTGAGCCGCTCGCTGGAAAGCTTGCGGCAGGCCTCGCGGATCGCCAGCATCTCGGCATGGGCGGTCGGATCGGCGAACTCGCGGGTGCGGTTGCCGGCACTCGCAACGACCGTATCGCCGCCGACGACGACCGCGCCAACCGGCACTTCGCCACGCAGGGCGGCGGCTTCGGCTTCTTTCAGCGCCAGGGCCATGAAATCCTGCCGCTTCACGCGGTTTCCATTCCGATTATCTCCTCGCCACTAGAGCGCGATCCTGTTACTACCCGCGCAAACGAGCAAAGGCCACATGGACGACAAAAACAAGAAATTCCCGCGCAAGGCCGGCCCGAAGCCGGCGGGGCCGCGTGGTCGCGATGGCGCTCCCGGCAAGGGCGGCAAGCCACCCTTCGGCGCCAAAAAACCTTACGCTCCGCGCGGCGACCGGCCGGCGGCGGCCGAAGGCGAACGGCCGAAGCGCGACTTCAAAGGCGGCGACAGGCCGTTCAGCAAAGGGCCGCGTCCGGAAGGCAAGCCTTATGAACAGCGCGAGGGTCCACGCAAGCCTTATGCGCCGCGCGGCGACCGGCCGGCAGCTGCCGAAGGCGAGCGGCCGAAGCGCGACTTCAAAGGCGGCGACAGGCCGTTCAGCAAAGGGCCGCGTCCGGAGGGCACGCCTTATGAAAAGCGCGAAGGTCCGCGCAAGCCTTACGCACCGCGCGGCGACCGGCCGGCAGCTGCCGAAGGCGAGCGCGGCGAGAGGCGCTTCGACCGTCCCAAGCGTGATTTTGGCGGCGATCGACCGCAAGGGGCACAAAGGGCACAGGCGGCATCGGAAGGCGGCTTCAAGCCGCGCCCGCGTCGCGTCGAGGCAACGGAAGAAGCCGGCGAACGCATTGCCAAGCGGCTGGCGCGTGCCGGCCTGGCCTCGCGCCGCGACGCCGAGGAACTGATTGCGGCCGGCCGCGTCAAGGTCAATGGCAAGGTGTTGTCCTCGCCGGCCTTCAACGTCATGCCCGGCGACATCATCCATCTCGACGGCATGGAGATCCCGCCGATCGAGCGCACCAGGCTGTTCCTGTTCCACAAGCCGGCCGGCGTGGTCACGACAAACCGCGATCCCGAAGGCCGCAAGACCGTCTTCGACGTGCTGCCGCCCGGGCTGCCGCGGCTGATGACCATCGGCCGGCTCGACATCAACACCGAAGGCCTGCTGCTGCTCACCAATGATGGCGGCCTGTCGCGCGTGCTCGAACTGCCGGCGACCGGCTGGTTGCGACGCTACCGCGTGCGCGTCCACGGCAAGGTCGAGGAAAGCGCGCTTGCCGGCCTGCGCGAAGGCATTGCCGTCGACGGTGTCTTTTATGGCGCCATCGAGGCGACGCTCGACCGCGAGCAGGGTTCGAACGCGTGGCTGACACTCGGCCTGCGCGAAGGCAAGAACCGCGAGGTCAGGAACATCCTGGGCGCGCTCGGTCTCGACGTGACGCGGCTGATCCGTATTTCCTACGGGCCGTTCCAGCTCGACGATTTACCGGAAGGCCATGTGCTGGAGATCAAGGGCCGCGTGCTGCGCGACCAGCTCGGCGAGCGCCTGGTCGAAGAGTCCGGCGCCAATTTCGATGCCGATATCGCCAAGCCGTTTTCCAACAAGCCGGTCAGGCGTGAGCGCGAGGAGGAGCCCGAGCGGCCGAAATTCACCCGCGACGGCGAACGCCGGCCGATCGGCGAGGGCGGCCTGATCAAGAACCGCAAGCGGCGCGAGGGCAGCCGCGACGAAGCGCTCGGCAAGCTGTCGACAAACCCTGACAGGAGCTTTGCGCCAAAAAAGAGCTTTGGCGAGCGTGGCCCCAGACCTGAACGCAGCGACTTCGGGGACAAACCCCGTGGCGACAAGCCTCGTGGCGGCTTCGGTGGGAAAAAATCCGAACGCGAGCAGCGGCCGATCGAGCCGCCGGGCCAGCGCAAGGCCAATGTCTGGATGGCGCCGGGCGCACGGCCGATCGGCAAGGGCAGGGCGGAGGCAGACGCCGCCAAGGCGGCAGAAAACAAGGCGCGCAAGGCATCGTTCAAGCCGTCTTACGGCAAGCCCGGCGGCAAGCCGCAAGGCGGCGGTGCAAAGCCGTTCGGCAAACCGCGCGGCGAGCGCCCGGATGGCGGTGGCGACCGGCCGCGCGGCGGCCCGAAAGGAAGCAATGCGGATCGTCGGCGGTGAGTTTCGCGGGCGTCCGCTGGCGACGCCCCGCACCTTTGCCATCCGCCCGACCACCGACCGCACGCGTGAGGCGGTCTTCAACGTGCTGGCGCATCGCTTTCCCGAAAGACTGGACGGCGCACGCGTGCTCGACCTGTTCGCCGGCACCGGCGCGCTCGGCCTCGAAGCGCTGTCGCGCGGCGCCTCCTACGCTGTCTTCATCGAGGAATCCGCCGAAGGGCGCGGCCTGATCCGCACCAATGTCGAGGCCTTCGGCCTCACCGGCCGCACCAAGATTTTCCGCCGCGACGCGACGGGCTTGGGCGAGGCGGGCACCATCGCCGCATTCGGCCTGGTCTTCGCCGATCCGCCCTATGGCAAAGGCCTCGGCGAACGCGCGTTGCGCTCGGCCAAGGCCGGTGGCTGGCTCGCCCCCGGCGCCCTCTGCGTCGTCGAGGAAGCGGCGGCGGCGCCGTTCGAGGCAGGGCCGGGCTTTTCGGTTGTCGACGAGCGCAACTATGGCGAGACGGTCATCCGGTTCATCGAGGCCGCCTGAGTTCGGCTTCCACGATGGCGCCTTCAAAATGACGAACAATTCGCTTTGCCTCGACCAGCAACCCCGCCTATCGTCCCACTACAAACCGGAGCCATCTATGACATTTCAGGCTGAATGGCTGCGCGGAACGCTCTTGGGACTGGCTCTGGTGATGGCCGCGCCGGCTCTGGCGGATAACAATCCTGACGATGGCGTCGTCACCGATTTCCTGCTCGACAATGGCATGGAGGTCGTCGTCATCCCCGATCACCGCGCCCCCATCGTCACCCATATGGTCTGGTACAAGATCGGCAGCGCCGACGAGCCGCCGGGCAAGTCCGGCATTGCCCATTTCTTCGAGCATCTGATGTTCAAGGCGACCAGCAACCATGCGGCGGGCGAGCTCGACCGTGCTGTCGCCGCCATCGGCGGCTCGGACAACGCCTTCACCTCCTACGACTACACCGCCTTTCACGAGACGGTGGTGCCTCAGGCGCTCGGTGAGATGATGGGCTTCGAGGCCGACCGCATGCGCAATCTCATCCTCAACGACGACGTCATCAAAACCGAGCGCGACGTCATCCTCGAGGAGCGCCGCTCGCGCATCGATAGCAATCCGCAGGCGGTGCTCGACGAGGAGATCGACGCCACGCTGTGGCAGAACCAGCCGTACCGCATTCCGGTCATCGGCTGGATGCAGGAGATGGAGAAGCTGAACCGCACCGACGCGATGGCCTTCTACAACAAATATTATACACCCAATAACGCCGTGCTGGTGGTGGCCGGCGATGTCGAGCCGGAAACGGTCAAGGCGCTGGCCGAAAAGACCTATGGCAAGGTCGCGCGCGGCCCGGATCTGCCGCCGCGCATCCGCCCGGTCGAGCCGGAGCAGAACACCAGGCGCACGGTGACGCTGACCGACGGGCGCGTCAGCGTGCCGAGCTTTACCACGCAATGGGTGGTTCCGTCCTATCACACGGCAAAGCCCGGCGAAGCCGAAGCGCTCGACGTGCTGTCCGAAATCCTCGGCGGCGGCAACCGCGGCCGGCTCTACCAGGAGCTTGTCGTCAGGCAAGGCATCGCCGCCGAGGCCGGCGCCTTCTTCCAGGGCACTATGCTCGACGACACCAATTTCACCGTCTACGGCGCGCCGCGCGGCGATGCCAAGCTTGCCGACATCGAGGCCGCGGTCGACGCTGAGATCGCCCGCATCGCGAAAGACGGCGTCACCAGCGACGAGCTGGAAAAATCCAAGGACCGTTTCGTACGCTCGATGATCTTTGCCCGCGACAAGCAGGAGGACATGGCCAACATCTACGGCTCGACGCTCGCCACAGGCGGTAACGTCCAGAACGTCCAGCAATGGCCGGACCGCATCCGCAAGGTCACTGCCGACCAGGTCAAGGCGGTCGCTGCCCGCTATCTCAATCTCGACCACGCAACGACCGGCTATCTTCTGCCGCAAACCCAAGCTGGGAATTGATTTGATGATGAGCCAGCATGGTCCCGCTCTGTCTTCTCCCCTCGTGGGCTACTCCCCTTCTCCCCTTGTGGGAGAAGGTGGCCGAGCGAAGCTCGGTCGGATGAGGGGTGTTCCAGCTTGGCACCAACGGCACTCCGTCCAACACCCCTCAACCGTCTCGGCGCTTCGCGCCGATCCACCTTCTCCCACAAGGGGAGAACGGAAGCGCCCGCACGCCGGCTCTCTTCTAGCAACCCTGTTCCTCTCCCTTCTCTTTGTCATCCTGCCGGCGCTTTCCGCTCGCGCCGCCATGAACATCCAGGAGGTGACCTCGTCGAAGGGCATTGCCGCCTGGCTGGTGGAGGATTATTCGGTGCCGATCGTCGCCATCCGCTTCGTCTTCGATGGCGGCGCGACGCAGGATCCGCCCGGCAAGGAAGGGCTTGCCAATCTGATGAGCGGCCTGTTCGACGAAGGTGCCGGCAACCTCGACAGCGAGGCCTTCCAGATCAAGCTTGACGATGTCGGCGCCGAGATGAGCTTCGATGCGCAGCGCGACGGCATCTACGGCTCGATGCGCATGCTGGCCGAGCAGCGCGACGGCGCCTTCGACCTGTTGCGGGTGGCGGTCAACCAGCCGCGCTTCGACCAGGTGCCGATCGACCGCATCCGCGCGCAGATCCTGTCCGGCATCATCGCCAACGAGCGCGATCCCGATACGCTCGCCCAACGCAAATGGCTGGACGCGATCTACGGCAGGCATCCCTATGCGCGGCCCGACCAGGGCACCAGGCAAAGCATCGCGACGATCACGCCGGCCGATCTCAGCGCCTTCCACAAGGCAAGTTTCGCCCGTGACGGCCTGCATGTCGCGGTGGTCGGCGCCATCGACGCCGAGACGCTGAAGCAGAAGCTCGACCTGGTGTTCGGCAGCCTGCCGGAAAAGCAGGCGCTTACGCCCGTTCCCGACATCGACCTGAAGCTCGGCCAGCAACTCGAGGTCGTTTACGACCAGCCGCAGGCCTCGCTGCAACTCGCCTATCCCGGCGTGAAGCGGAATGCGCCGGACTTCTTCGCCGCGGTGCTGATGAACGAGATCCTCGGCGGCGGCACCTTCACCTCGCGGCTGTTCGACGAGGTGCGCGAGAAGCGCGGCTTGGCCTACAGCGTCAGCTCCGACCTCGTCGACCACCAGCATTCCGAGGCGCTGTCCATCACCACCTCGACCCGCGCCGATAGGGCGGCCGAGACGCTGGCCGTGGTGCGCGACGTGGTCAAGCGCATGGCCGAGGAGGGGCCGACCGAAGCCGAGCTGGCGGCGACCAAGAAATACATGATCGGCGCCTATGCCATCAACAATCTGAATTCCTCCGGCGCGATCGCCTCAACGCTGCTCGAGATTCAGCTCGGCAAGCTCGGCATCGACTACATGCAGCGCCGCGCCGCCCTGATAAACGCGGTGACGTTGGACCAGGTGAAAGCGGTGGCGAAAAAGCTGCTCTCCGCCGAGCCGGCCGTCATGGTGGTCGGGCCGAAGCTGGGAAGCAAGGGATGAGCGGTTGCCTGTATTTCTGGCCGGCGCCGGTTGGCTCCCCCTTCTCCCCTTGTGGGAGAAGGTGTCGCCGAAGGCGACGGATGAGGGGTGCTCCAGCTTGGCATCGACCGAGCTCCGTCCAACACCCCTCATCCGTCTCGGCGCTCCGCGCCGATCCACCTTCTCCCACAAGGAGACCTTTGCACAGAAGCCGATTGGTGATTCTGTGATGATGGTCGAAGCAGGGAGATTCGGGATGGCGGATCGTGTTCTGGGT